>DASZMZ010000371.1:0-3601 GCA_035551455.1 Candidatus Sulfopaludibacter sp. | reverse complement strand
GAATCCTAAAAGTCTGAGCGCGTTCCACTCGCAAAAGCAGTTCCCACTTTTGCGGAACGCGCTCGGGCCGGCCCGTGGCTCTCGCCCCAGGTGGTGATGCGGAAGAGGTGACCGAATGCGTTGTGCGACATGGCGGCTGTTCTCTAGACCGCCCTGTCAGGAATCGGAAATCGCGCGGCGGAACTGCGCCTACTGGATTTCCGGATAGCAGGCCGTGGTCGACATGCTGACTGGAAAGTTCACGAACATGGCGTTGAAATTATAGGTGGCCGTGGCTGTCATGATAAAGCCCGGGCCGCCGAAAGTGCCGACGGACTGCGTGCAAACGCCTGTGCTGCCAGTGAACGATGTCTGGACTGTCCCGTAGTAATGCTGCTTCGCAAAGTTCTGGGCCGAAACCGTATACGGGCTTGTGAAACTGGTAGCCGAAACGGGCGGCGTCGTAGCGCTGCTTCCCTCCGGCGCAGTATAGGCGCCACCGCTCACCGTCCATCCGGAGTCGCTGACCGCCCAGTAACGCGCGCCCCATTCGGCCGCCGTGTGCATCGCCGACTGCGAGAAATATAGCGCGCAGATACTGATGGTGCCCAGGATCGCCGTGAAAAGGACGGGAACGATCAGCGCGAACTCAACCGCGGCGCTGGCGCTCTCATTCCGGAAAAAACGCACCGACATGATCAATCGAGCCTCGCGTAGGCCGTCGCCGTCATGACGCTCGGCAGGAGCGAGGCCACAGACACGAAGCCGAAGATGGACAGATAGGAGTGTGTGACGTTCACCTGGACGTAATCACCGGGTGTGGCGTTTGTATCAGCAAAGCCACTGCCGCAGGTCGACGTTGGGACCGGCGCCACATCCGAACTGCTTGGAGAAGCGCCGACCATCCCAGTGTCCGCGTAGGCGGCGCCAGGGCTGCCGACCTGAGTGAGAACGCCAGAAGTGGTCGAACAATAGTAGCCCTCCACAACACTCGAACTGGTCAGGGTGACCGAGTTGGCGAGAGCCGATTCCTGGATGCCCTGATTGACGACATCGAACATCGTCATGTTGTTGGACGATTGTGAGCCGTAACACTGCGTCGTTGCGGGCAGGCTATTCGACAAATTGCAGTTGGAGAAGGCAGCCTGAGCCCCCATTTGTGCGGCGTTCTGGGTCTGCATCCATGTGAAGGCGAAGAAAGACAGGTCGATTACGTTAAGCACCGGAATGGTCAGCAGGAACAGAGCGAGCGCGAGCTCGACGGCCGCTGCGCCGCGCTCGCTTCGGGCGAATTTCCTCAGCTTTGACCGTCTAGGATGTTCGAGCATTTTCATCCGACGAGCGCGAAACGGTAGCCATATGCGTGAGGGATGGGGGTCCCGTAACCGCCGCATTGCGACAGTGGATTGGCGAGGCCCGTCGCGAACAGACTGTACTGATTGCCGCCATTGCTGGTGATGGAGTTGGTAACCATGTCGAAGCACTGATAACCGTTACTCGCTTTGTCGATGGCCCCGTTGAAAATGTAGTTTGCGTTGGGCATGTACACGCCGCCGCTGAGGTCCCAGCCAGTCTTTGAACTATTCCCGTTCCAAATCGATGGATAAGTATTGGGAGGGCTTCCGGCCCAGGGTGTTGGATCCTGATAGAGCGTCACTCCCTGGAAGTCTCCGGAACCCTTTGGCGGAGCTTGAATGTTCAAGCCTCCCCCACCCACGGAATCCTGGATGTACCCTTGGGCGCCATTCACCGTGGTTCCAGCGATTACGGACGCCGGAATCTGTGAATAGCTTGGCGACGTGAAGATGACCGTCACGCCGCCGGTCCCCCCCCCTAAGCAGTCGCCTGTGCAGAAGTTATGACCATTCAAGTCCAGCACGCCATTCTCGACGACGATGGTTTCGTCGCCGGTGACCTTGAAATCTGCGGAGAGTTGAAGGTTCCCGCAAACGATTATTGTCGCGGCGCCAGTCGGGCCGCCCGCAGTAGTGCTGAGTGTCCCAGACGACACGGTGCCGTAGCTGCCGCCGCAGGTATTTAGCGGAATATCGGCGGCCAGAGCGGCCAGCGGGTCAGCGATGGGGCCAGGCTGGGAAAGCGTCAAATTACCACAGTTGCTATCGGTGCCCCCATTACCCGCGATGCCAAAAGGTGCGTTGAGATTGGCTCCGGTACAATTCATCCCATTGTTGGAGCCGACCGGACAGGCTGCCAGGTTAATTCCGTTGCTTCCGTGAAAATCGAAAGCCTCTTTGGTGCTGTTCTTTGTATAGGGTCCTGATCCAAGGGTCAGGAGACAAATGTTTGATGGCTCCGCCACCGGACCGGCGATCGCCGAAGCAGAGATCAATTCCATCCTCTGACCGCCGAACGTCGAGTTGCCGCCAAAACCCAGCAACCGAGTAAGATAAAGCGGCTGAGGCTTGGAGATCGTGACCTGGAAACATTTAAATCCCGTAACCGTAACATTCCCCGGGCAGCCGACGGTATTGATCACGTTCACGGTTACATTGTTGGTCCCACTTGTATAACCGTAGTTATTGGCAACCGACAAGCCTTCGGTCTGGTAGTTCGTGCTGCTCCAGGTAGGAGTGCAGCTGTTGGTCGTGCCTGCGCAACTCAGGTAATAATCCTGGAGAGCCTGGTTAGCTGCGGCCACGACAGCGGCGTCGGCGCCGTTCTGCTGGGCGCGCTGGTTGAGGAACCAGTTCGCGCCCTCCCAGGCCATGCCCATGACGCCGGAAAGCGGCACCATCGAAATGGCGATGATCGCCGCCACATTGCCGCGTTTGTTCGGCAGATAACCGAACAACCGGTTGCGCAGGCGCTGGCCAAGGCTCTTGGCCCGACTGATTACTTTCGTCACAGCTTGGATCCCCTTCAGCAGTTAACCGCCGAAACCCACACCCACTCCATAGCAGCTGACAGTCTATCGCGGAACAACCTCAAGGTCTATCCGCGTCAAGTGGCGATAGTGTCGCAGCGTGACTCCGGTCACGCCGGTCGAAAAACCCTCGCCATTCCATTATCTTCGCTGGGCGATGAATCACAAGGCACCAATACCGGCCTCGCCGGCCGAAGAGGACTACGGCATTCTCGGGCTCGACGAGGCGCCGATCTCGGGCGTCGATCCGATCGCTCTCTTCCAGGAATGGCTGGCCCTGGCCGCCAAACGCGAACCCACTGACGCCACCGCCATGACTCTGGCGACCGTCGACGCCGATGGCGCGCCGGATGCGCGGATGGTGCTGCTCAAGGGGGTCGATGCAGCCGGCTTCGTCTTCTACACCAACACCGAAAGCGCCAAGGGCGCGGAGCTGGCCGCCCATCCGGCCGCGGCCCTGGTCTTCCACTGGAAATCCATCCGCCGGCAGGTGCGCGTGCGCGGCGCGGTGACGCCGGTGAGCGCTGCGGAGGCCGACGCCTATTTCGCCACCCGGGCGCGGGGCGCGAAGATCGGCGCCTGGGCCTCGGACCAGTCCCGGCCGCTCGCCTCGCCGCTCGGCCTGGAGAAGCGGGTTGCCGAAGTCACCGTGCGCTTTGGCCTGGGCGACGTGCCGCGGCCGCCGCACTGGTCGGGCTATCGCCTGGCCCCCGGGACCATCGAGTTCTGGCGCAACCG
>DASZMZ010000370.1:0-11568 GCA_035551455.1 Candidatus Sulfopaludibacter sp. | reverse complement strand
GTCCGGCGGTAAGCGCCAAGTCCAAACGTCGACGCGAAGCGCGCATGGTCAAGGACCTACGCAAACTCGGATATCGAGTAGAGAAGGAGGCCCTCCCAGCCGAAGCCTGATATACCTTCGGGGGGAGGTTTTTCGACCCTGTTTCCGGCTTTCGCGCTGGACCAGGGCCATAAATCGGCACTCTCAACCAGGCCTGCTCGAACTGGATTGTTCTCGACGTAGAGAATTAAATCTTCAAGGTGTTCCGTCTTGCGAATCCAGTGATCGAACGATTCCTCTTGCCAGAACGGTATTCCTACACGCTTCAGAATTCGATTAGCTCGTCTTGCGGTGGCGGTCTTTAGCCATTGCATTGTGGCCGGTAGCGGAGAATGCGGGCGCAGCACGGCATGTACATGGTTGGGCATGATGACCCAGGCGTGCAATCGATAGGCCCGGCGCGTTGATTCTCCGAATAACAATGCCTCCGAGACAATTTTTGCGATTCGATTGTCCGTTAGCACGGCGGGTCCCGGCGTCTTCGGTGAAGTTCCAGCCAAACGCCAGGTGACGAATACATCTGCATCTTCCGGAACCCAGTGTGGAAGGTGCCTGCGAGTGTAGCTCATCGTACGAAGAAGACAGACGACGAACTGCGATCGTCTGTCCTATTCTCATAAAAAAGTAAACTGGAAGTATCAGACACCGGGTGATTATTCTCGGAGGGGGATTCGGCGGGCTGTATGCCGCCAGGGCGCTGCGACGTGTGCCCGTGGATGTTACGCTCATCGATCGCCGCAACTTTCATCTTTTTCAGCCGCTGCTGTACCAGGTGGCCACCGGCTCGCTGTCGCCCGGCGAAATCTGCGCGCCTCTGCGCTCCATACTCAGCCGCCAGAAGAACATCCGCGTGCTGCTCGGCGAGGCGGCCGACATTGATCCGCACGCCGGCAAACTCACTCTCAAAGACGGCGGCGTATTCGACTACGACTCCCTGATCGTCGCCACGGGCTCGAAGACTTCGTACTACGGCCAGGACGCCTGGCGCGACGTGGCGCCGAGCCTCAAAACCGTGGAAGAGGCCACCGCCATCCGGCACAAAATCCTGTACGCTTTCGAAGCCGCCGAGCGTGCACAGGACCCCTCGCTGCGCACCGCCTGGCTGACCTTCGTGATTGTCGGTGCCGGCGCTACCGGTGTGGAACTGGCCGGCGCCATGGGCGAGATCGCACGGCACACCCTGCGCAATGACTTCCGCTCGATCCATCCACCCGACGCGCGCATCTTGATTCTGGACGGATCGCCGCGCGTCCTCACTGCCTATCCCGAGGACCTTTCGGCGCGCGCACGTGAGTCCTTGGGCGATCTCGGCGTGCAGGTGCAGAACGATGTGAAGGTCACTACCATCGACGCCAACGGGGTGACCTACGAGACTCCCGACAAGGCTACACACCGGGTGGAAAGCAAGACGGTGCTCTGGGCGGGCGGCGTCACCGTCACCAGCTTCGGCAGGACTCTAGCCGAACGTACCGGCGCGCCCACGGCCCGCGCCGGTCACATACTGGTGATCCCCGACCTGACCGTTCCCGGCTTCCCGAACATCTACGTGGTCGGCGACCTGGCCGCCGCCAAGCGGCCCGACGGCAGACCGCTCCCCGGTGTGGCGCAGGTGGCCATGCAGGGCGGAGCGTACGCGGCCAAGGCGATCGCCGCGCGTCTGGATGGTCCAAGGGAATTGGCCCCGTTCCACTATTTCGATAAGGGCGATCTGGCGGTGATCGGCCGCGGCCGCGCCGTCGCCAACATTTTCGGATTCCACCTCTCGGGCTTGCTGGCCTGGCTGGTGTGGCTGTTTGTCCACCTGATGTACCTGGTGCAGTTTCAGAATCGCATCCTGGTGTTCGTCCAGTGGGGTATGGAATACCTCACGTTCAGCCGCGGCGCGCGACTGATTACGGGAGAGACCGTGAAAGACCAGGAAATCGAAAGCTGATCGACGCTACGGCGCGAAGTTGATGACGCGGCCGGCCTTGGCCTGGATCGTCGTCTCTTTACCCGCGTAACGAATCTTCAGCGGGAGATCGCGCGAGGGCTTGATGGTGGCCTTCACCAGTTTACCGTCCTGCCAGGTGATGCCGACCTCGAGGCCGCCGCGCGCGCGCAGGCCCGTCACGCTGCCATTCGGTAGCGACGAGGGCAGTGCCGGCAGCAGATTCACGAATGCCGCATCGCCCGATTCGACGGCCGTCAGGCTGGTTGGTGTGCCATACGGATCGTCGCTCTGCAATAGCATCTCCGTAATCCCTGCGGTCGCGCCGAAGTTGCCGTCGATCTGGAAGGGTGGGTGGGCGTCGAACATGTTGGGGAAGAGTCCGGCGTGCGCCTGGGTGGTGCGCGTCCGATCAGTGGCCGGGTAGATCAGGTTCTGCAAAATGCGATAGGCATGATCGCCATCGAGGAAGCGGGCCCACAAATTCAGCTTCCAGGCGAGCGACCATCCGGTGGCCTCATCGCCGCGGAAGATTAAAGATTGACGCGCCGCCTTCTCCAAGTCCGGCGTGCCGTACGGCGTGATTTCAGAGCCCGGGTAAACGGCCCAGAGATGTGAGACGTGGCGGTGCTGATTCTTGGGATCGTCCTTGTCTTCCATCCACTCCTGCAACTGGCCGTACTTGCCGATCTGGTGGGGCGCAATGCGGCTGCGTATGCCGGTCAGTTCATCGCGGAAGGCCGAATCCAAGCCCAGTACTTTGGAAGCTGCGATGGTTTCGCCCATAAGCGTGCGGACGATCTCGCGATCCATTGTCGGTCCCATCACCAAGCCTCCCTGCTCGGGGGAATTGCTGGGTCCGGTGATCAGGGAGCCGGTTTTGGGATCCTTCACCATGGCGTCCACGAAGAACAACGCCGCGCCCTTCATCAGAGGATATGCGGTGTCGCGCAAGAACTGGCGATCGCCCGTGAACAGGTAGTGCTCCCACAGGTGCGTGGAGAGCCAGGCGCCGCCGGTCTCCCAAATTCCGTGGTCGGACGCATTGATCGGCGCGGTCCCGCGCCACAGATCGAAATTGTGATGCAGCACCCAGCCGCGCGCGTCGTACTGCTCTTTGGCAGTGATTGTGCCGCTGGCCGCCAGTTCCTTCAAGGCGTCGAAAAGCGGCAACTGGCATTCGGAGAGATTGGTTTCTTCCACCGGCCAATAATTCATCTCGGTATTGATGTTGTCGGTATACTTGCTGTCCCATGGCGGATTGTTGGATTCATTCCACAAGCCCTGCAGGTTGGCCTGTTGGCCCCCGGGACGGCTGGAACCGATCATGAGGTAGCGCCCATATTGGAAGAGCATGGCTACCAGAGCCGGGTCGCCCGCTTTGGCGAAGGCCGCGATGCGTTCGTCGGTGGGCAGTTGCGAGGAGGGCGTGGCGCCGAATTGAATCGACACGCGGTTGAACAGCTTTTGATAATCGGCAATGTGGGCGGCGCGCAGAGAGTCGTAGGTCTTTGCCTGGACGGCGGCGATCACGGCGGCATCGCGCTGTGCCGGGTCGCCCGACACGTCCTTGTAATTCACGAAATTAGTGGCGCCGGTGAGCAGCAGCACAGCCGAATCGGCGCCCGCGATGGCGATCTTGCCATCGTGCACGGTGCGCGTTCCACCCTGCGAGTTGACCAGCAGGGACGCCTGGAACCGAATGGCCGAATCCGCCACTGCGCCCTTCATCGCCAACACGCCGTTCGGCAGCACGGCCGTTTCAGACGCCGCATGCGCGCTTTTCAAGCCCGCGTCGAAGGTGAGGCTGCCGGGCTTGCTGGCCGAAAGCCGCACGGCAATCACATTGGCCGGATAGCTGGCGAATACTTCACGCCGGTAGGTGACGCCGCCGGAGACGAACTCCACGGTGGAGATGGCGGTGTGCAGGTTGAGGTCGCGGCGATACCCGCTGACCGAATCGTCCGCGATGGCCGGGAAGTCCAGCAGCAGGTCGCCGAAGGCCTGATACTTCTGCTGATGGAGCGGCTCGCTCATGAATTCCTTCCCGGCGAGGGCTTCAGCTTCCTTTTGTTTTCCGGCAAAGAGCAGCTCGCGGATCTCGGCCAAATGGCGGGATGCGCCGTGATGGGCGTAATCGTGCGGTTCGCCGGTCCAGACTGTTTGCTCGTTGAATTGGATGCGCTCCTGGGCGGGGCTGCCGAAAATCATGCCGCCGAGACGGCCGTTGCCTACAGGCAAGGCTTCGACCCAGAGCCGGGCCGGTTGTTTATACCAGAGGGTGAGGGAATCCTGGGCCAGAGCGGCTGGCGCCAGTGTGAGAACTGCCAGCGCCAACCGTCTCCACATAGGCCTTTATCCTTTTATCGCTACAGGGGCTAAGTCGCGGCTGGCAATCACTCGATCGATCATGCCGTAGTTCACCGCGGCGTCCGGTTCCATGATGTAATCGCGATCGACGTCGCGGGCAATGCGATCCACCGGCTGTCCGGTGGCATTGGCGAGGCGGGTGTTCAGGATCTCACGCATCCGCAGAATTTCACGAGCGTAAATATCGATATCCGCCGCCTGTCCGGCCAGACCCTGCATGCTGGGCTGGTGGATCATGATGCGCGAGTTCGGCAGGCTGAAGCGCTTGCCTTTGGTGCCTTCGGCCAGGAGAACGGCCGCCATGGAGGCCGCCTGACCTACGCAAATGGTCACGATATCCGGCCGGATGAAGGCCATCGTGTCCAGGATAGCCAGACCGGCTGTGATCGAGCCGCCTGGTGAATTGATATAAATCGAAATATCCTTTTCCGGATCTTCGGCTTCCAGGAAAAGCAGTTGGGCGATGATCAGATTGGCGACCTGGTCGTCAATCGGAGTTCCCAGAAATATGATATTCTCCTTCAACAGCCGAGAATAGATGTCGTACGCGCGTTCCCCTCTAGAGGTCTGTTCGACCACCATGGGGACAAGGACAGACTGTCCCATTATGCCTCCGTTCTGTTGACTCAACCGGCTGAAAGGCCGGCCTAAGCCCGCTTCGCGACCGCGCGCCTGGACTTCCGCGCTTTGCTTTGGGCCAGGGACTTCTTTTTCATCTCGAGCGCCTTGGCCAGGTCTGCGATCGTATTCTTCCCCAGATAATCCATGATACGCGAACGCAGGGCCACCCAGCTATCGTGCATGGAGCAAGGCATGTCGTCGGAGCACTCAGACAGACCGCTGGCGCACTGTTGGTAAGGTGCCAGACCGTCCAATGCTTCTACGATATCCAGCAGGCGAATCTCGCTGGGATCGACACGGAGGGCGAAACCGCCCGTGGGGCCTTTGCTGGAGCGCAATAGACCCTTGCGAGCAAGCTGCTGCAGGATCTTGGCCAAAAAGTGAGCCGGAATGTCTTCCTGCTCGGCGATGTTCTTAACCATGGCGTACTTACCTTCTTGCACTTGCGCCAGGTGGACAAATGCGCGAATGGCGTACTCGGCAGAACGAGAATAAATCATCCTGAAATCCCCCGCGAAAATCGGAGTAACACTACTCCGTTATCTTAAAATTTTCCACAGTCCCACGCAAGCCCTTAATTTGGCCGCATTAAAGGTCTGGAATACCGCTTTACTCCATTGGATGCTGAAACGACTGTCTTGGGTACAACAAATACCCTATGAACTGAGCATTACTGGTACTGGAACTTTGGCTGACATTCGGAACCGATGGTCTGATATCGGATCAGGACTGACACGTGTGGCGTATGGGGTGGGAGAGGACTTTCGGTTGTCAAAGATCAGCAGCGGTTTACGGGGTGTTTGCCAGGGTTTTGGACCGCTACAGGCGGGGCTGAGGGTCGATTTTAGGGGTTGAAAAAACAAAATCGGGGGGCATGGGATTGTCGGGGTAGACGGGGGCCTCTCGTTTTGTTTTCTGGGGTTTGAGTTCCTCGGCTGCCTTACGAATGGCTTGTTCTTTGCGGAGGAGGTCGAGATTCTTCTCCATCTTGCGATGGAGGCGGCTTTCGTAGAGGGTCAGGAGGTTCAGGTTCTTGGCGTTCTTGACCCAGGCGAAGGCCTGGAGGAAGGCGTCGGAGACTTGCGGGGGCTGTTTGGAGTAGGGGTCTTCCTTGGTGTTCAGGCCTATGCCGATGAGGGTATTTTCGATGGACGAGGCGCGGGAGAGACGCCAGGCGTCGTCGGCGACGGCTTGGGCGAAGGAGGTTTCGAGTCCTCCGACGGGGGCCAGGGATTCGAGGAGGGCTTTGCAGTGTTTGTTGTAGGCCTCCTGCTCGGGCTTGGTGAACATCATGACTTGGCCGGTGAGGCCGTGTCGGTAAGCGTTGATGATGCGGCGATCAGGCAACGCGGCTTTCTCTTCGACTTGGATTAGCTTGGGGCACATAGTGACTCAGCTCCTTCCTGAAACCATTCAAACATGGCAAGGGGGAGAATCAGGGCTGAAAATCTGGTAAGTCGTTTGGAATGTGGTGAAAAATAGTTGAAGAAAAAAGAAATGGATTTTCACCGCGGAGGCGCGGAGGCACAGAGGAAGACGCGGAGGACAGACGACGGAAGGCGATCGTCTATCCTACTTGAGCTTGGTTTCGAGGTGCTTTTCGAGGGCGGGGTGCATGGTGGAATGCAGGAGGACGCTGATCTGGACGGGGATGGCATCCAGGAAGAAGGCGAATGAGCGGAACAGCCAGGCGCTGATCGGAACGAGCAGAATCAGCATGGAAAGATTGATGGCCGTGGCGGTGCGGGGCCATTTGAGACCCAGCAGGACCAGTCCCAATCCGAGCGCGAGATCGAACCAGATCAATCCGCTGCCGGCTTCCTTGATGGGACCTTCGGCCGCCGTCAGAATGGCCTGACCGAGGATCTCGACGCCGGCGACCATCCCGACCGGAGTGGGATACGAATCGCGTCCCGCCTGATAGGTGCCGCCGAGCAGGACGATTCGGCCATCGATCAGCGTCTTCATCTGCTGGACGGCCGGATTATCGGGAGCCTCGCGCGCCAGTTTCCGCGTATCGATGACGGCGCCGGCTGGGATTTTACGGATCTCGTGACGGTCGCCGCGATACCGGATCAACAGCCGGCCTTCATCCCAATTGGACTCGGTACGCTCCGACTCGGCCTGCGGCGGTGCTCCCTTGGGGCAGACGCCATCGGTGTCCATCTTGAGCACCACCATGGGGAAGGACGGGTAGGCGACCGTCTGGCTCCCCTGCGTTTGCGTGTACGAGCTGGGATATTGGCGAACCCGCAGGTCGGAATCGGCCTGCATGGCGGTGAGTCCGTAGCAGACCTGCTGTCCATCGGAGCCTTGCACCTTATCCAATGTGGCGATGCGCAGGGGTCCGGAGGGATCGGCGGTAAACAGGCGCGCCCAGACCATGCGACCGGGACCGGAGGGAACGCGCGCGGCGTCCTCCGGCTTCCAGTCCTCCGTATCGAGGTCGACGCCAATGACGCGAGGGGCGAAGTACTGAATGTCTCCCAGGATGGCGGCGACCTTGGCGGGATCGAGCGGGCTCTGGCGGTGGAACTGTTCGGCGTAATCGTTGTCGGTAATGGTGACGATGACCAGTTCGTGGGTGGGGGTGGAGGTGAGGGTGTCGGGCATGGCGTCCAGCAGCGCCCGCTGGGGCCACGCCAGGAGGTTCCCTTTTTCCAGCAGGCTGGTGCAGGCCAAGCCGGCGAGGACGAAGGCTACGCCTGTGATCAGTTGCCACTTCAGGTGTTTGGGGTTGTGCCCGTGCTTGTTCGGCATAGGCGTTATTTCGAAGACCGGAGGTTTTGCTGAATGGCGTCGAGAGTCGCGCGGAGATACGTGCGGCGCTCGTTTTCGGCGGCCCCTTTCCAGGCGGCGGCGGTAGCGGCGGCTTCGGAGAGCATGCGGGAGCCGCGTTCCTGCTCCCCGGGCGCCACGAAAAGGAGCGTGGCCGGGTAGGCCGATTGCATGGAGGCATCGGTGGCGGAGAGCTGATAGAGCCCGTTGCAGCGCGGCTGGAAGTCTCCGGCATCCACCTGGCGACTGGCCGCCGCGAGTTTGAAAAGGATGGCTCCGCAGCCGGAGGGCGCGTCCAGCGGCTCTATATAGAGGTGCAGTTCGGGCGGGGCAGGGACGCTCAGGACGGAGGAAAGGTCCAGAGGGCCGCCAGCCGAGGTCACCACGGCATCACGCAATTCGAGGGGAGGCGGGCCGGAATCGCGTCCGCGGCTGGTCACGAAGGCGACGGGAGGCAGATGTTTGTTCTGGAGACGATCGAGGAAGGCCGAGAAGATGCCTTGGGCCGCCTTGCGGGGCGGAACCTGGATGGGCGGACTACACTTGGGCATGCCGGAGCTTCCGCACTTCACGTAGGTGCCGTCGTACAGGACGAGTCCCAGGATGGCATCGGGGCGGCTGCAATTCAATTGGTCGCCGGGGTTGACGGTGGCGCCGGCTTTGACGGGCCGCTCCCGGCCGTTCAGTTTAGCGGTCCATGAGCCGGAAGCCGACAGGATGTATCCGGCGGCATCGTTTTGGGCATACCCGGATACGGGGAGAAGGAGAGCCAGCGTCGCGGTCAATCGGAAGAAGGCAGGCATGACGGAACCGCTGCGAGAATTAGGGTACCACAGGAAAGTTTAGCCGAAAAAACAAAGGCGCTCCCCCGCATACCGGAGGAGCGCCCGAACGTGTCCTTTATTGCCGATTACGCCTGGAAGGAGCTGCCGCAACCGCAGGTCGACTTGACGTGGGGATTGTTGAACTTAAAGCCGGAACCTTCCAGCGTTTCCACGTAATCCACTTCGGCGCCATCGAGGTAGAGCAGGCTAGCCTGATCCACGAAGATTTTCAAACCGTCGTAGGTGTAGGTTTTATCCAGCATGTTCGGCTGGTTTTCGAAAGCCATCGAATAGCTGAAACCAGAGCAGCCGCCACCCACCACAGAGATCCGCAGTCCGGCCGGCGAGGGCTCCTGCGAAGACATGATCTCCTTCACTTTGCCTACCGCGCGATCCGTAATTTGCACCATGCGTTTGTTCACTCCTAAAAAGTTGAAGCTCGAAGCCAAACCCATTATACAAACAGGATGGCCTCGGTCCGTAATCAATTTTATAGATGTAACAGAGAGGCCTTTGGTCGCGCGAATTCTCAACGGAGGCCTGTGGTATGGTTCAAATGAGTGGATTTAGAGGTAGTTGAAACCGTCTAGCGATGGAATGCGTCGGACTGGGTGTATGGGAACACTGACTGGTGCTCTTACACTCGAGGGGTTCGGCAGCAAGGTTGCGGCAAGAACGAGAGTGGACTACGAGAACACCCCGGAGGGCGCCCTCGTCCGTCGGGCGCAGAACGGCGAAGACGCCGCATTCCGTGAAATTGTCGAACGGTACCAGTCCAAGGTCTTCTCCATCATTCATGGCATCGTGCGCCAGCGGAATGATGTGGAAGATATTGCCCAGCAGGTATTTGCGAAGGTTTACCTTTCCCTCAAGAATTTCGATTTCCGCAGTTCTCTGATCACCTGGATCTATAAAATCACGGTGAACGAGTGCTTCGACTACCTGCGCAAGCGCAAGGTGCGGAAACTGGTGTACGAAAGCGATTTGAGCGAAGACGAAGTTCGCCGTGTCGAGAATACCGAGCCCAATGTGGATCGGACACTCCCGGCAGACTCCTCGCTGGCTCAGCGAGATTATGTTGTGAAGCTCCTCAGCCGCGTTTCCGAAGAGGAACGCATGCTTTTGATGATGAAAGAGGTTGAGGGTTATTCCGTGGAAGAATTGGCGGCCCAGACAGGTATGAATGAGAACACCATCAAGGTGAAGCTCTTCCGCGCACGGCAAAAGCTGGTGAAGGCGGCGCAGCGTCTGGACCGGGCACCCGGCCTGGTAGCCGGTTAGGTTCCCGAAAAGCGGGCGGCCCGTTAGGGTGAAAGACTCGCACCGGGGTTGGTTTAAGCGTGGTATTTTACATCTGTAAGGGAAGAAACTTATGCACGCGGTAGTGATGGAGAGTCTCGAAGATTATCTGGCTGGCTCGCTGGAGCCCTCGGAAGCCAAGATGATCGAGGCGCACCTGAGCAACTGTGACCGGTGCCGCGAAGAGATTCACAGTATGCAGGAAGCCTCTTCGATGTTCGGTTCCCTGCAAACTGACGAGTCCCTGGAAGCTTCGCCGGCCTTTTTTGCAGGAATCATGCGGAAAGCCGAGGAGGCGCGGCCGGCTGCTCCGAGTTTCGCCACCTTCTTCGACGTGGCTTTTGGACGCCGCCTGGTGTTTGCTTCGCTACTCACTTTGGCCATCACCGGAGGATATCTGGTGACTCACGAAGCCGAAAGCAGCGCGCCCTATTCTCCCGCCTCGATTATGGCTCAGCAGAACGCACCAGGTTTTGATTCGGCATCGGCTCCCGACAACATGCTGGTTACGTTGACGGCTTATGAACGTTAACCTGCTCGAACGGCCGGTTGCCGGCCGGTCCTGGGATCCTCGACTTGTCTGCACTCTGGCGCTGGTCCTGGTCTTCTTTACGGGCGCCGCGGTGGGTGCGCTAGTGTTGGACCTGGGCGTTCACAATCGTCAAAAACCTCCTTCCTTCAGCACTCCCAACGGTCAGGCGCTGTACTTCCAGAAACTGCAAAAGGAGCTGGACCTGACGCCGGAGCAATCCGCGCAAATGGAATCTGTCCTCAACGATTTCTGGCAGTATTATCGCGGCGTCCTGGGCGATAGCAAATCCAAAGTGGAACAGATTCTGACCCCCGAACAGCGCATTAAGTTCGAACGCTTACTATCCGCTGAACAGCAAAAACGCTAACAGTTGCCCGGTGCGTTAGAATATATCCTGCCATGCGCCAGGTTTCCGTGTTGTTCGCCCTTGTGTTCGCAATCCTGTTCAGCGGTTGCAGCACGCCGTCCTCCGCACCCCGCACCTTCTCCGTGGGCGAGAAGGTCACCGTCGGAACAATCATTTACACAGTTTTCGAGACTCAGTGGCTGACGCACGTGGGGGCTCCGCCGGATGAGAAGGTGCCGCAGAATCGCTTCTTTTTAGTGCGCATCGGCGCGGTGAATAGCGGCGGTTCCGAAGTCATGCTGCCGACGCTTACGGTGGAGGACGATAAAGGCCAGAGCTACGCCGAACTGACCAGCGATATCGGCGCGGCCCAATGGCTAGGGGCTCTGCGTCCGATTCATCCGGCGGATTCGCTCTCGGGCAACGTGGTTTTCGATTGCCCGCCGGCGCACTACAAGCTGCATATCACCGACGACCAGTCGGGCCGCTCGGCGCTGATTGATCTTCCGCTCACATTCAACTCCGAAGCGACGGATGTTCCCGAGGCTATACCTCCGCCGAAGAAGTAGAGGGGCGCGAAAGTGGAACGGCGAGGATTCTCCCCCCGACATATTCACCCTCACCACGGAGGCACGGAGGACACGAAGGAAGCACGGAGGAAATTCTTTTCACCGCCGAGCATCTGACTGGGGGACCCAGTTTGGTGGGGGGAGGAAACAGGGTGGTATTGTGGCTTCATCCCAACGTGGTGGCAGTCAAAGCCGTTTGCGCACTGGTGTTTGTAAGCCCGTCGCCGAGCATGGTTTCCAGTTTCGTGGTTTGGTGAGTG
>DASZMZ010000369.1:0-8128 GCA_035551455.1 Candidatus Sulfopaludibacter sp. | reverse complement strand
TTCATGGAACTCTGCGACTCGTATCTGACCAAGCCCATCAATCTGGCTCAGTTGTTGAGGTCCATGCAACTGTACGGGCTGGTGCGCGCCTAAAGCGAATACCGGCCGGCGGCCACCACGTGGTTGGCGATCTGGCGTCCGAGCGCGATGGTGTTGGCCGGTTCGTGCTTAGCCAGGCGCCGGATAATCGCCATTTGGGTACGCAGCATGTCGCCTTCGGCTACCGCGGCGATCACCTTCTTCGCGGATTCCTCGATAATCCGCGAGGCCTTCGCGGCATAGTATTGCGTCATGGCGATGGCCTGTTTGGCGGCCGCCTCACCCCGCGCGGCAATCAGCTTCTCTGTCCGGAGCAGGGCCGATTCCAGCGCATAGACTTCGCTGATGCAATCGGCCAGGGCGCCCATGACTTCCTGCTGGTCGCTCAAGCCCATCATGTATTTCTGCGAAGCGGCGCCGGCGGCGAACAGTCCGAGTTTCCGGCCGTTGGCAAGCAGACGGTGTTCCGCGCCGAGCGGACCCTCCCGCAATTCCACCGCACTCGGTCCGCCCATCACCTCGTCCATCAATTGCTTGATCGCAGCCAGCAGCGGCAACTGTCCCTGCATCGCGCGCTTCATCAGCCAGCCGGTGATGATCATGCGGTTGATTTCGTTGGTGCCTTCGAAAATCCGATTGATGCGCGAATCCCGATAGGCCCGCTCAGCCGGATATTCTTCTACATATCCATACCCGGCGTAGATCTGGACCACGTGATCCACCACCATGTCCAGCATCTCCGATCCCCACACCTTCAGGATGGAGCACTCGACGGCATACTCCTCGATGCGCTTCTGAATCTCGCGCGACGCGCCCTCGGCCTTGGTGTCGACGTCGGCGAGCGCGGCGTCGATCATGCCGATCGTGCGGTACACCATGGCTTCGCCCACGTAAATGCCGGTCGCCGACTCGGCCAGCTTCTCCTGAATCAGGCCGAACTCGCAAATCGACTTGCCGAACGCCTTGCGCTCTTTGGAATAGCCGATTGCGTCGTTCAGGCTGTTCCGCGCGCCACCCACGCACGCCGCGCCCAGCTTAAACCGGCCGATATTCAGAATGTTAAACGCGATGTGATGGCCCTTGCCGACCTCGCCCAGCAGATTCTCCACCGGCACCTGGCAATCGGCCAAAATCAGCGGACACGTAGACGATCCGCGAATGCCGAGCTTGTGCTCTTCCGGACCCACCGAAAAGCCGGGCGTGCCGCGCTCAATCAGGAACGCCGAAAACTTCTCGCCGTCCACCTTGGCGAACACCGTAAAGAGATCGGCGAAGCCGCTGTTGGTGATCCACATCTTCTCGCCGTTCAAAACGTAATGGCTGCCGTCGGCCGAGAGGACCGCCCGCGTCCGGCTGTTCATCGCGTCGCTGGCGGACGAAGATTCGGAAAGCGCATAGGCGCCGATCCATTCCCCGGTGGCAAGCTTGGGAAGATATTTGCTCTTCTGCGCTTCGGTGCCGTACCAGACGATGGGCAGCGTGCCGATTCCCACATGCGCGCTGAACGCCACCGAAAAACTGGCCAGCTTGCTGATGGATTCGGCGACCAGCGCCGAGGTCACCTTGTCCATCTCCAGGCCGCCGTATTCTTCGGGAACGTCCACCGCCATCAGGCCCAGGTCGCCGGCCTTCCGCAGAAGACCGCGCGTGACCTCGAAGTTTTTTGCTTCGATCTCCGCGGCGGTGGGCAGCACTTCGTTGGTCGTGAACTCCACCGCCGTCTTGGCGATCTGCCGGTGTTCGCTGGAGAAGTCCTCCGGCGTGAAAATATCGAGCGGCTGCCGTTCCTCGATGAGGAAGCTGCCGCCTTTTACGCGTTTTGCGGAAATGGTCGTCTTCGTGGTCGCCATTGGTTACCTCGCTAAATTCAAATTCTCGAAAATTCCAGCAGCACCCATGCCGCCGCCCACGCACATGGTCACGATGCCGTACCGCGCACGGCGCCGCATCAATTCCTGCAGCAGGGAAGCCGTTAACTTGGCCCCCGTGCAGCCGAGCGGATGGCCGAGAGCGATCGCGCCCCCATTGACATTCACTTTTTCCGGGTCGAGCCCCAGCGTTTTGATGACGGCCAGCGCCTGCGCGGCGAAGGCCTCGTTGAGTTCGATGACATCGATGTCGTCCAGCTTCAGCCCGGCCAGTTTGAGAGCCTTCGGAATGGCGAACACCGGTCCGATCCCCATCTCTTCGGGCAGGCATCCTGCATAGGCGAACGCCACCAGCCGGCCCATGGGAGCGATCCCGAGTGCGTCGGCGCGCTCGCGCGACATCACCACCGACGCCGCCGCGCCATCCGACATCTGTGACGAGTTGCCGGCGGTCACCGTGCCGGTGGTGCTGAAGGCCGGCTTGAGCTTGGCGAGCGCTTCCAGAGAGGTATCGGCGCGCGGCCCTTCATCGGCCGTGAAGTCGATCTTGGACTTGCCCTTCGGCGTGGTGAACGTTACCGGGACGGGAATCGTTTCCTGCTCGAACTTGCCCGCAGCCAGCGCAGCCAAAGCCTTCTGATGGCTGGCATACGCGAAGCTGTCGGCCTGTTCGCGGCTAATGTCGTAGTGCTTGGCCACGCGCTCGGCCGTCAGTCCCATGGATAGGTAGGAATCGGGGTAATGCTCTTCAAGCCACGGATTGATCGATATCTTGCGGCCGCCAATCGGGATCATCGACATGGACTCCGTACCGCCCGCCACGATCACGTCGGCGCCGCCGCCGCGAATCCGCTCGCTGGCGAGGGCGATCGCTTGCAGCCCGCTGGCACAGTACCTGTTGATGGTCATCGCGGCCGAGTCGATCGGAATGCCGGCGCGCAGCGAAGCGATGCGGGCCACGTTCATGCCCTGTTCGCCCTCGGGCATGGCGCAGCCGATGATCACGTCTTCCACTTCCCCGCGCGGAAGGGCCGGCACGCGGTCCAACGCGCCTTGAATGGCGAATGCGCCCAGGTCGTCCGGGCGCGTGGAGCGCAGAGTCCCTTTGGGGGCTTTGCCCACCGGCGTTCGAACGCTACTTACAATAACTGCGTCTCTCATACGAAACTCCTGCGGCCAGGCTCTGCCCGGCCCTGTTCGGCGCCCGAAAGCGCCGGCCCACTTAGTTCCTCAACGGCTTGCCATTCTTCAGCGTGTAGGCAATCCGCTCCTGCGTTTTCTTCTCTCCGCACAGCGACAGGAAACCCTCCCGCTCCAGATCGAGCAGGTACTCTTCGCTGATCAATGTGCCCGGAGTGATGTTGCCGCCGCACAGGACGTGGGCCACCTGGTTCGCCACCCGCACATCGTGATCGCTGATGAAGTTGCCCTCGCGCATCATGCGCACACCCAGGCGCAGCGTGGCCCGCGCGCTATCGCCAGCCGCCGGGATATCGGTCCGCGGGATGGGCGCGGCGTATCCCGCATTCACCAGTTCCCGCGCCACCTCCTTGGCGTCGTGCAGGAGCCGCTCGCGATTCATCGTGATCCGGTCCGCCAGCGAAAGATACCCAAGCCGCCGGGCTTCCACCGCCGAAGTCGAGACCTTGGCCATGGCGATGGTTTCGAAATTCTTGCGCAGTGCTTCCGGCGAGCCCGAGTCCGCCGCCTGCAGCGCCATCTCCTTACAGCCGCCGCCCGCCGGGAGCAGCCCGACGCCCGTCTCCACCAGTCCCATGTACAGTTCGGCATGCGCCTGACGACGCGCGCCGTGAATCGCAATCTCCGCGCCTCCGCCAAAACAGAAGCCGAACGGCGCCACCACCACCGGACGCGGACAGAATTTGATTGACGCCGTCATGCGCTGGAAGGCGCGAATCATCAGGTCCACGTCGTCCCACTCGTCATCCTGAATGGCTAGCAGCAGTTGCATCAGGTTCGCGCCCACCGAAAAGTTGTCGGTGTCGGCGCTCAGCACGAACGACGAAAAATTGCGCACCGCGTCGCTCTCCGGCCGGAACGTCTCGGTCACCAGGCGCACCACGTCTTCGCCAATCGCCGTCTTCACCGAATGCAATTCCAGGCACGCCACGCCGTCGCCGATGTCGATCAACGACGCTCCCGGATTCTGCTTCACCACCCCGTTGGACGCGCGATATCGCGCGATGCGGGCGACGCCCTCCACCTCGGGAATGGCAACGTACCCTCCGCTCACCGGGTCGAAACAAGCCCCGTCGGACTCGCGATACCACGCTTCGGCCCCGGCAGCCAGCATCCGCTCCACCACCGGACTCACCGGCTCCCCGGCCGCCTTCATCCGCTCCACGGTCTGCCGAACGCCGGCCGAATCCCAAAGTTGAAAGGGCCCCATCTCCCAGTTAAAGCCGGCCCGCATGGCGCGATCCACACTGCGCGCATCGTCGGCAATTTCCGGTAGACAATCGGCCGCGTAATTCCACAGCGCCGTCAGAAGCCGCCAGTGGAACCGAGCGGCTTTATCTTTGCGCGTATCGCCGCTCAGCAGTTGCACCAGGCGGTCGCGCAGACGCTCGGCATTCTTGGCCATTTCGAGCGAAGGGAACTTCGGACGCGCCGCCGTACGGTATTCCACGATCTTCCAGTCCAGCGCCAGCCGGACCTCCTTGCCCTCGGCGTCCTTCTCCTTTTTGTAGAAGCCCTGCTTCGTCTTATCACCCAGCCAGCGGCGCTCCAGCATCGTTTTCACGAAATCCGGAAGCGCCATCTGATCGTCGCCGGAATGCGACCGCGGGAAATTTGAAGCCACGTGCGCCAGCACGTCCAGCCCCACCAGGTCCGCCAATCGGAAGGTTCCGGTGCGCGGCCAGCCAATGGCCGTGCCGGTCAGCGCATCCACTTCCTCGATCGAGAGATCCTCTGCCTGCATCAGGCGGAGGGCTTCCAGCATGATGAACACGCCAATGCGATTGGCGATGAAGTTGGGCGTGTCGCGCGCGAACACCACTTCCTTGCCCAGGCGCAGGTCCGCGAAATGCGCCACCCCGTGCACCGCCGCGGGGTCGCTCTCCGGAGTAGAAATAATTTCCACCAGACGCATGTAGCGCGGCGGATTGAAAAAGTGCGTGCCGAACCAGCGGCGGCGCAGCCCCTCGTCCATACCCGCGGCGATGGACGCCACCGGCAGGCCGCTGGTATTCGTTGTCAGAATGGCGTCCGGCTTCAAGTGCGGCGCCACGCGCGCCAGCAGCGATTGCTTGATCGCCAGATTCTCGGTGACGGCTTCGATCACCCAATCGCAGTCTTTCAGCAGCGCCAGGTGGTCGTCGAAGTTGCCCACCGTAATGCGCCCGGCCAGCGACGGCTCGTAGAACGCGGCGGGTTTGGATTTTTTCAGCGCCTCCAGCGCCTGCATGGCGATGCCGCTGCGCGGTTCGTTCGCCATCGGAATATCCAGCAACACCACCGGCAATCCGCTATTGGCCAGGTGCGCGGCAATGCGCGAGCCCATGGTGCCGGCGCCCAGCACGGCAGCCTTGCGGATCAGGATAGAGCTTCCGGCCGAAGCCGGCTTTGCGACAGGTTCTGCGATCATTTCAGGACTCCCGTTCCATTGACGCCGTTGCGTCGTTTGCGGTTTACCAGCCCCTGCGTCAATGTGCGCGCAAACTGGCTGGCGATCTCTTCTGCGGAAAGCGGGCCCTCCGCCTCATACCATTTGCAAATCCAATTCAGGGCTCCGGCAATGGAAAACGCCGCGATCTTAGGATCGCATGGCGTGATGGAGCCATCCTGGATTCCCTCCTGAATAAAGGACCTCAGGCGTCGATCGATCTTCCGCTTATAATTTTGTACTTCGGCCAACGCTTCACTCGAAAGATCGCCATCGTCCAAACGCATCACGCAGCGTCCGAAATTGATGGTCATCACATTCGCGTACGAATAGATGAATGCCTCCACCTTTTCCAGGCCCGTGCCGCAGTGGGCGGCGATCTCGTTCAGAATCTCTTCAATCAGCCCGCAGCCCAGCCGGTAACATTCCAGCAGAATCTGTTCCTTATTGCGGAAGTAGTGGTAGAGTGCCGGTTTGGTGATGTTGAGGCGGTCCGCCACATCGTTCAGAGAGGTCCGCCCGTAGCTCTTTTCGAGAAACAGTTGGGCTGCCGTCTGGAGCACGGCCTCGCGTTTCGTAGCGGGATCGCGCCGGCGGCTGGCGAATGCTTTCCAGTGCGGTTCCGTTCTCGAGGCGTCCTTAGGCATGAGGTCGGTGACGGACCCCGGATTGACACCCGGGTTCGCTCCTGATATCTTACTCACCGGTAAGATAAAAACGCAAGAGGCTTGCGTCATGCGCAAATTCTCTGATAATGATCTTCCGTTGCAGTGGATGTACCGGTGGGAAACAGAACGCGCCGGTGACATCTTTCTCACGCAGCCTTTCGACGGCGGCAAGATTCGAGAATGGACCTGGGCAGAGACGGCAAACGAAGTTCGCCGCATGGCTGCCTATCTAAAGGCTCAGAAGTGGGAGCCCGGATCGCGAGTGGCGATTCTCTCCCGCAATTGTGCTTGGTGGATCATGGCCGACCTTGCCATCTGGATGGCCGGGCATGTCACCGTTCCAATCTACCCCTCGTTGAAATCGCAAACCATCCGCCAGATTCTGGAGCATAGCGACGCCAAAGCATGCTTCCTCGGAGCCACCGACGATCCTGAAGTGATCGCTACGGCGCTCCCCGCGGGCCTGATGACAGTCGCTCTGCCCACAGATCTGGCCGGTATCTATCCCACTTGGGATGACCTGATCACCGGCCGCGCGCCCCTCTCCGGCCAGCCCACTCGGCCGCCCGGCGAACTGGCCACAATCATCTATACTTCCGGCACCACCGGCATGCCAAAAGGCGTCAAGCATTGCTTTGCGGCCTTCGCGTATGACGCCATGTCGCTCTGCCGGCTGCTCGACCTTTCCGCAAAAGAGCGTGTACTTTCATACCTTCCGCTGGCGCACATCGTGGAGCGGGCGGGATTGGAGTGTACCTCGCTGTTTCTGGGTTCACGCATTTTCTTCTCGGAAGGGCTCGACACGTTTCTGGCGGACCTGAGCCGCGCGCGGCCCACCATCTTTATCACGGTGCCCCGCCTGCTACTCAAGTTTCAGCAGGGCGTCTTCGCTAAAATGCCCAAAGAGAAGCTGGAGCGTCTGCTGCGCATCCCCATTCTCAACCGCTCCGTGAAGCGGCGCATTCTTCGCAAACTGGGACTGGCCACCGTGAGACACGCAGCCTGCGGCGCGGCGCCCTTATCGCCGGAAATCCACATGTGGTATCGCAACGTGGGGTTGGATCTGGCGGAAGGTTACGGCATGACCGAGACGCTCATTACCCATTTGCCGGGAATCGGCCGCGTGCGCCCGGGGTACGTCGGGCGGGCCATGGACGGCGTCGAAACCAAACTCGGTGAAAAATCGGAGCTCCTGATTCGCAGTCCCATGAATCTGCTGGGGTACCACAAAAATTCGGAAGCTACAGCCGACTCGTTCACTCCCGAGGGCTTCTTCCGGACCGGCGATGTGGCGCAGATCGATGAAGACGGACAGTTGCGCATCATCGGCAGAATCAAGGAGCAGTTCAAAACCAGCAAGGGAAAGTACGTCGCTCCGGCGCCCATCGAAAGTCAGTTGACGGCGCATCCCGATGTGGAAGCCTGCTGCATTATGGGCGAGGGCATGCCCAGCCCGTTCGCCTTAGTGGTGTTGAGCGACGATGCCCGCAAGCGCTGCTCCGAACTCGCGCAGCGAGCCGCCGTGGAGGCCTCCCTCAAGCGTCAGATGGACCTGATGAACGGCGAACTGGATCCGCACGAGCGGGTGAAATTCGTGGCCGTAGTCGAAGGCCCGTGGACCATCGCCAACGGCATCATGACCCCCACTCTGAAAATCAAGCGCAGTGTGGTCGAGGGCCGCTATCAGTCGTTCGTCGAGAACTGGTATGTGCAGCAGCGCTCCGTGATCTGGGAAGAGACGTAGGACAGACGATCGCCTTTCGTCGTCTGTTGGGGATGGGCCTGCGGCCCGCCAAAATTCATGAAAAACGCCTGTTCCTCTGTCCCTCTGTGCTTCCTCGGCGCCTCGGTGTCTCGGCGGTGAAAAGGATTTCCTCCGTGCTTCCTTCGTGTCCTCCGTGACTCCGTGGTGAGGAGGTTTTTCG
>DASZMZ010000368.1:0-6803 GCA_035551455.1 Candidatus Sulfopaludibacter sp. | reverse complement strand
CCTTCGATCAGTCTCCGCGAACTCGAGCGCGGCTCGCAAATCGGCGCTGGCTGGGATCCCACACACCACCAGCCCACCGACGTCTTCTCGCATTTCTCGGAAGGCGACTTCCGCCTAGGCTTGAACGCCACCCAGACTACTCTCGGCGCCATCGCCCAGTTGACCGGAGCAAAACTGAAGTAAGATCGCGGGAGGATACTCTTCGCCTTACTCCGCGTCTTCCTCAGCGCCTCCGCGTCTCAGCGGTGAATCGCAATCGGCGTCTCGGCGGTGAATGTCTCCCGCCCCTCTACCACCGCCGCGCCGCTACGATGTGCGCCGACCGGGCGGTGCCTTGCAATGAGCTGGTGTTGAGCACGATTTCAAAACGCGGCAGCCGCTCGCCCGGCCGGAGCCCCAGCGCCTGCGCAACAGCCGCCATGGAATCGGGACGCAAGAGGAATTCGCCGGCGCCTTCCGTGGCCTCCATCGTCACGCCCGAAATGGTGAGGACGAAGCCCGTGCTCGTCAAATTATCCAGCAGCGCAATGCGCGCCGGAGCCACGCCGCGATCCGCCACCCAGGGCCAGTAGGCCGGCTCGCCGCTCTTCGGGTGGAGGTTGCGGATCCCATCGTTGGGCTCGATGGCGAACTGGAGCGATGAATCGAACAGGCGATTCCACGGATTGGCCGTGAAGCTCCCCATAATGACGAAGTTCTCGGTCTTGAAGTCGCGCGTGCGCACGAACCTGGCATGCCGGAGTTCGATGCGGTGGCCGGCGCTCGGATGCACCTGCAACACTTTCGCCAGGATCTCGACATCGGCAAAAGAGGTGATCTGCCGGCCGCGCAGATGGTCGAGCAGCAGGGCGGCGCGCTCACCCGGAAGCAGGCGCTTCACGTCGTCCAGATAGGATTGGTCGATGTACTGCTCCAGTGGCGGCGGCGGAATCAGCTTCCCGGCAACCACCAGGACCGAATCGGTGAAGACGAACCGGATGGGTCCGGTGTGCTGCGCAAATAGCCTGCCGAAAACGGTGTCCGGTTCTTCAGGCGGCGCTGCCTGCCGCTGGCTCCAGAGGACGGCGCAGGCGATCGCCAGCACGGCGCAGACCGCGGCCAAGCCCGCCACCACGCCCCATCCGGGCCGGGAATCGCGAACAGCAGGCGGCGCGGGAACCGGCCGGATCTCCGCCACCGGGCGCGGCGCGAAGACGGCGACATAGCTGCCTTTGGGAATTTCCAGAGTCCCCGTTTCCGAGGCGCCTTCGGACTCGAAGTACTCCTTCAGCTTGAGCCGCAATTGCCGTACGGAGGACCGGACGATATTGTCGTCCGCCGGATTGTACGATTCCGGCCGTCCGAAGAGGCGGATTCCGATAGCCTGCTCGGTCAGTTTGTGGGGTTCCCCGGCCAGCGTGTGTCCGGCAATATCGAGTAACAGTTCGCGAAGGCGGGCCGAGCGTTGGAGGGTTCTGCCCGAGGCGATCCGGTCGACGAGGGCTCGATGGGCTGCGGTCAAATCCTCGGCGGAAGCAGGCTGTTCGACCATGACTGCTGACGTCTCCCGAGTGCGAACCAGTTCCGAAGCTTCTGACCTTGGCGCTGCAGCCTATCTCGTAACTTATTGAATCAGCGGACCTGAAGCTGGTGTGTCACCAGTTTATCACAGCGAATTGACTTGAGTTCCGCTGCGGACCGGCGTAGACAGGGTTAGAAGCGCCCGGTAGCGCGGTAATGGATCGGACCTGTTCTCTCGATTCCGGGCCTGTGCGCCGGGAGTCGATTCCAAGGGGGGCAACAATGATCAAACGCCGCGGATTCATGGGAGCTTTGGCGGGTACCGCCGCCGCATGGGAAGCGCAGGGGCAGGTCTCAAGGAGCGGACTACGCCGGGTGCCCGGCGCCAAGCCGCGCAACATCATCTTCATCCTCACAGACGACCACCGTTACGACGCCTTCGGCTTCATGAAGACGCAAAGCTGGCTGGAAACCCCGCAGCTCGATTCGCTGGCCCGCGACGGCGTCCATTTCCGGAATGCTTTCGTCACCACCTCTTTGTGCAGTCCCAGCCGGGCATCCATCCTCACCGGCAAGTACGCCCACCAGCACGGCATTGTGGATAACAACACCGCCATTCCGAAGGGCACCCACTTCTTTCCTCAGTACCTGCAGCAGGCCGGCTACCAGACGGCCTTCATCGGCAAGTGGCACATGGGCGGCGAATCCGACGACCCGCAGCCCGGTTTTCACCAATGGGTCAGCTTCCGCGGTCAGGGCACCTATCTGCCCGACAAAAACGGCCTCAACATCAACGGAAAACGCGTCCCGCAGAAGGGTTACATCACCAGCGAGCTAACCGATTACGCCCTGGATTGGCTGCGTGAACGCAAAAAGGGCGAACCGTATTTCCTCTACCTCTCGCACAAGGCCACGCACGACAACTTCGTGCCGCCCGACAACTGGAAGGGCCGCTACAAGGACAAGGAGTTTGTCTTTCCCAAGTCCATGGCGAAGCCCGACGAGCCCAACCAGCACCGGCCGCTCTGGACGCAAAACCAACGCAACAGCTGGCACGGGGTCGAGTACCCTTACCACTCCGACCTCAACATTGGCGAGTATTACAAGCGCTACGCGGAGACCCTGGGCGGCGTAGACGACAGCACCGGCCGTGTGCTCGACGAACTGCGGAAGCGCGGCGAACTGGATTCCACCCTGATCGTCTACATGGGCGACAACGGCTTCGCCTTCGGAGAGCATGGCCTCATCGATAAGCGCACGGCGTACGAGGAATCCATGCGCGTCCCCCTGCTGGCGCGCTGTCCGGAGATGTTCAAAGGCGGCAGCCGGGTGGATCAGGTGGTGGCGAATATCGATCTGATGCCCACGTTCCTGGGAGCGGCCGGTCTCCAGGCGCCGCCCGAGTGTGAGGGCGCCAACTGGCTGCCGTTGGGCCAGGGCCACACCGTGCCGTGGCGCAATGAGCTGATGTACGAATACTACTGGGAACGCAACTTCCCCCAGACGCCCACGGTGCACGCCCTGCGCGGCGACCGGTACAAATTCATCCGCTACCACGGTGTCTGGGACATGGACGAGCTGTATGACCTGCAGGACGATCCGGCGGAGTTGCACAACCTCATCTTCAGCCAGGAGCACCAGCAGATCGCTCAGCAGATGCGCCAGCGGCTGTTCGCGACGCTCGAAAAGACGGGCGGTATGCAGATCCCGCTGTATCCCGATCGCGGCGGCCAATCCAACCTGCGCAACCCGGCCGGATCGCGCGCGGTGGACTTCCCGGCGGAGTTCTATCTTCCTCCGAAGCGGCCAAGGCAGGGGTAGTCGACAGTTTTTCGGCGGGCGAAGTGATCTCTTTCTTCTCAATTCTGCAAGGGTGATGCGATGAAAAACGCGTTTCTTGGGATTCTGTTACTCACGGCGACAGCCGCCTTCGGTCAGATTGTCACAGCGTCTCTCGATGGGACCGTCCTCGATCCGGCGGGCGCGGTAGTCCGCGCGGCCAAAGTAAAAGTGGTGAACACCTCAACGAACCTCGAGGTCCAGGGGACCAGCAACGACGACGGCCGTTTCTCCTTTCCCTCGCTGCCGCCGGGCGGCCCTTACACGGTGACCGTGGAAGCCGCGGGCTTCAGCACGGAGGAGCAAACCGGCCTCACCCTGGAGGTGAACCAAGCGGCGCGGCTCGACTTCCACCTGAAGATCGGCGCGGCCAGCGAAACCGTGCGCGTCACGGCCGAAGCTCCGCTGATTGAACCGGGCACGGCGACCATGGGGCAGGTGATCAACACGCAGGCTATTGTCAATCTGCCGCTCAACCAGCGCAACGCCTACTCGCTGGTTTTCCTGGCGCCGGGCGTCACCGGCAGCGTGTCCAACCAGTACAACAGCGCGAACATTTCCATTAACGGCGGCCGGCCGGGCAGCACGGACATTCTGGTGGATGGGATACCGTCCTCGCCGCCGCTGGCCAACCCCATCGAAGGACTGGCCGTCTTTCCGTCCGTCGATTCGGTGCAGGAATTCAAAGTCCAGACCAACACGTATTCGGCCGAGTTCGGCCGCGCCGGCAGCGGCATCATCAACCTGATTTATAAGTCGGGCACCAACCAGTTCCACGGCAGCGCCTTCGAGTTCCTGCGCAATTCGGACCTGGACGCCAACGGCTTCTTCGCCAACAAGAACGGCACGCCGCTGCCCAACTTCAAACGCAATCAGTTCGGTGCGACGCTGGGCGGTCCGGTCGAACTGCCGAAGATCTACCATGGCCGCGATAAGACATTTTTCTTCTTCGGCTACGAGGGCCTGCGGCAGGGCTCGGCAAGCAACCTGAACACCACGGTGCCCACGGCGCTGCAGCGAGCCGGAGATTTCTCCAAGACCCTGAACGCGGCGGGACAACAGGTGGTGATTTACGACCCCACCACCACCACGCCGTCCGGCACGGGCTATGTGCGGCAGCCGTTTCCAGGTAACGTGATCCCGGCGAATCGCATCGATCGGGTGGCCAAAAACATCGTGAACTACTACCCGCAGCCGAACCTGCCGGGCGCGGTGAATTCGGGTCTCAACAACTATTTCGTCTCGTCCACCAGCCTGGTGAACACCAATCAGATCGACGCCAAAGTCGATGAAGTGGTGAATGACAAGAGCCGCTTCTTCGTGCGCTACTCGCGCCGCGGACTCCAGCAGCCGGCCCCCGCGTATTTCCCCGCCGATATCCGCTCGGCGCAGAACAACGACTCGCAGCCGCAGACCTCCAACAGCGCGGCCATCGATTACACCCGCACCATCAGTCCCACGGACCTGCTGGAAGTTCGCTACGGCTTCGCGCGCACCAAACTGAATTTCGCCAGCCTCAGCCTGGGTTTCGATCCCACCTCGCTCGGTTTCCCGAGTTACATCGCGGCGAATGCCGATCACCTGCTGTTCCCCGGCATCGCTCCCGCCAACTACTACACCCTGGGCGGCGCGGCGGCCGGCGATACCCGCGACCCCGGCTTTGAGAGCCACCTCCTGGGCGTGAGCAACACGCACATCCTGGGCTCGCACACGCTGCGCATCGGTGTCGAAGGTCGCTTGATGCGGGTCAACGATACCGAGTCCGGCAGTTCCACCGGAAATTTCAGTTTCTCGAACGCCATCACGCAGGGTCCGAACCCCAACGCCGCCACTTCGACCGCCGGCAACAGCATCGCCTCTCTTCTGCTGGGTGTGGGCTCTGGCAGCATGACCATCAGCTCGAAGGACGTGGCCACGCAGAGCACCTATTACGCGGCTTACCTGCAGGACGATTGGAAGGTGAGCCGCAAACTGACGCTCAATCTCGGCGTCCGTTACGACCTCGATATCCCGCGCACCGAGCGCTACAACCGCATGGAGACTTTCGACCCGACGGTGGCTTCGCCGCTGGCCGCGGCAACCGGCATCGCGGGACTGCACGGCGGCGTCAAGTACGTGGGCGTGAACGGGTACGATCGCCGCCAGTACGACCCGGAATGGAACAACGTGGGGCCGCGCGTGGGCTTCGCTTATCAAGTCGGGTCCAAGACGGTCATCCGCGGCGGCTATGGTCTTTTCTATGCCGGCACGTATCGCGGCGCGAACTCGACGGTCGGCACGCAGGGCTTCAGCGCGGTGACGAATTACGTGGGCAGTCCCGATGGGCTCACGCCCTCGGTGTATCTGAGCAACCCCTTCCCGAACGGGCTGAACAAGCCGTCCGGGAGCTCGCAGGGCCTGCTCTCGGGAATCGGAAGCACGTTCGCGACCCCGCTCTATGGCGACAATCGCGTACCGTATACGCAGAACTGGGATCTCAACCTTCAGCGCGAATTGCCAGGCAATATCCTGCTGGACGCCGCGTATGTGGGCAGCCACGGCGTGCACCTGAACATGGCCGGCGAGACGGACTACAACATCGATCAGTTGACGCCCGACGTGATCGCGCTGGGTAGCAAGCTACAGCAGAGCGTGCCGAATCCGTTCTACGGCATCATCACGACCGGACCCGAGGCTGCGGCGACCATTCCGTTGAGTTATCTGCTGTCGCCGTTCCCGCAGTTCACCGGAGTGCAGATCAACTACCCGACCGGCGGCTACACCATCTACCACGCGTTTCAGTTGAAGGTGGAGAAGCGCTTCAGCCACGGCCTTTCGGCCCTGGTTTCCTACACGGACCAGAAGCTGATCGACGACTACTCCATCATTTCGAACGTGGGGAACAACACCGGCGGCATCCAGAACATTTACAACGGCAAGGGAGAGCGCAGCATTTCGTCGAACGATATCTCGCAGCGGCTCGTGATCAGCGGCGTTTTCGAGCTGCCGATCGGGCGCGGCAAGTCCTTCGGCAAGAACTGGAGCCGGCCGCTCGATGCGGTGATCGGCGGCTGGCAGGTGAACGGGATCGCCAGCTATCAGACCGGCTTCCCGGTCTCGGTGACCACGCAGAATACCTGCACCAATTGCGGCAACAACGTACTGCGGCCCAATAATAACGGGCAGAGCGCCGAATTGAGCGGTCCGATTTCCGCGCGGCTCAATCGCTACTTCGACACCACGGTCTTCTCGCAGCCGGCGCCCTTCACGTTCGGCAATACGGCGCGGACTCTGCCCGATGTGCGCGGTCCCGGTCAGCAGGATATCGATCTGTCGCTGTTCAAGAACTTCCAGCCGCTAGAGCGCCTGACAGTCCAGTTCCGCGCCGAGGCCTTCAACCTGCTGAATCAGGTGGTTTTCGGCATGCCAAACGCCACCCTTTCGAATGCCGCCTTCGGCACCATCACCGGAGTGGCGAACTCCCC
>DASZMZ010000367.1:0-33359 GCA_035551455.1 Candidatus Sulfopaludibacter sp. | reverse complement strand
ACTCGACTACCTTCGGGTGAAGCGTGGATGCCGTTCAGCAGAAGATTCAAGACCGCCTGCCTGACCTGTTCCGGGTCGCACTCCACGGCGGGCAGGTCGTTCGCCAGGTCCAACTGGATGGTCACGTGTTTCTCCCCGATGGCATGCGCGGCGAGGCCCGCGACGGACTCAAGCACCGTCCGAATCTCCACGATCTGATAGTGCGGCGCACGCGGACGGGCAAAATCGAGGAACTGCGAAAGCAGCCGATTCAGCCGCTCGCATTCGCGTACGATGATCTCCAGGCATTCACTGCGGCGGCGTTCCGAGGTCTGAGCTCGCTGCAGGAGTCCGGCGGCGCCTGCGAGGCTGGCCAGCGGATTGCGAATCTCATGCGCCAGACCGGCCGAAAGCTGGCCCAGCGCGGAAAGCCGTTCGGCCCGTTTGACCTGCTCGAAACTGCCCTGCAGTTCGGCATACACTTCCGTGAGGCGCGCGGCCGTCCGCTCCATGGTGAGACGGTGTTCCCGCTCCCTCTGCGACAGCAGCCCGGTGAAGGCTCCGGCGGCGCAGAAGATCACAGTGTCCAGCAACTGGTCGCCCGCATAGGGCTGCATCACGGCAAGCAGTTTCAGACAATACGGCAGACTGGAGATTCCGGCCAGAAAGCCCGCGAAGAGGCCGCCGCGCCAGCCCGAATACATCCCGGCGAAAACGATGGGCAGGTAGTAGAGGTGCTGCAGAATGTTGTGCCAGTGGGGCAGAGTGAGGGGCAGCGCCACGTGCAGCGCCCCGCAACAGAAGATACCTGTGAGGATAGCGATCCAGCGTTTATTCAAAATCCGATACCCTCACCAGTTTATCCGGAAGTGGCGCCGCGAGCCGTGTTCACGGCCTCGCGGCGCCCTGTCGACGGCAAGGGTCAGCGGAAATTGAGTTGCACCTTGCTTCCTCCGAGCCGGATCTCGCGGATGGTCACCTCTTCACCCGTTTTTTCGGTGGTGATCGCGGTATGGTCGAACTTCTTATCGCTGGTCTCGACTTTGGCCGCGACTTCGACCGACTTACCGGTCCTCTGTTCGATAAAGCGTACCGACGCCGTGTCGACAGCCACCGTGTAAGCGCCCGCCGCAAAATCGTTGGCGCCGATTTTGGACGCGAACGTTAAATTGATTTTGTAGCTCTTGCCGGTCGTAACTTCGCCGCCGGCTGCCGTTGCCAGGCCCGATACCAACCCTACGGCGACCGCCAGAACAGCCAACATCTTCGTCATCTGAGAACCTCCATGCAGTTTGCTTGCGAGGCTGATAAGGCACGTCTCCTGCCACGCGAAAAGTGCTGGAAATCGAAGATGTTCTGTCCCATATGGGACAGACTGCGGCGAGTGCCTACGCAAAAGGGACAGAAGGAGCCTGAAGCCCAATGCTGTTCACTTAATCAATTGTGGGTGCGGTAAATAGCCCTGCTACCAGCGGAATTCAGAAACGGTTCGTTGAAGGACTTGTCTCTCAGAAGGGGACTTCGTGGGAGGTTGGATATTCAGTTCCGCGTCATGGGCGTTTCCCGTCAAGTTGACGACGGACATGCTAACTTCCGGATGGCGTTATCCGGCAGAAGCACACGAGCATCCTTGCGAAGTTCAAGCACGACTGGAATAGCCTGCCGAACGCGGATTAGTCAGCCGCGTGCGACTTCTTTCAAGGCCTCAACGAGTTGCCAATTCAAGGGTGGAAGAGAATGGTGCTGAATTGCGAACTCGACGTTCCGAAAACCTCCCCGGACAGCGCCCCATGTATTGATCGTCATGATTCCGTGCAATCGTCGGAGTGCCATGTCTTCAGGCGTTTTCCGAAGCTCATCATCATAGATCCTCGCGCCGGTTTCGGTCATGAGTTGCAGGGAATCGCTGCCACTATCGATTACCAGCAGGTTCATTGCGCCTTCAACGTAGACTCTCTTTTTTCGCCGGGCTACGTCTGAGATTTGATCTTGCACACTTCTCTTTTCGGTGTCAGAGACGTCACCAACTTTGACGAACTCGCCGGGGGAGCGGCGCATAGCTTCGTCGTCCAAGTCATCCTGTCTCTTGCGCTTGAAGTATTTGACTTCGGCATAGAACGTCTCGCCAAGCCATTGAATCATGAGATCAGGGCTGTCGCGCATCGTTACGGTTGCTTGATATTCAATGAACATCAATGCTACTTTCGCCTCTGATAGATGGTTCCTCACCTGATCGGCATTGCCGGCATTTTGCCTGAGCTTGCGCTCGTAGAAATCCACGTCAAGCGCGCCCGCCTCTCGCAACGTGGAAGCAGCTCGATCAATCCGCAAGTTGGTTAGGTCGTACAATGCCCGATCCTGCATTCCAACATTCTAACGCCGTAATGTTTACGTTTGCTGAGCGGTCGGTGTATCGCCGCCGAACCGGAAAGTGATCCATTCTGACGGTTTGTCGCCATTGCTTCTTTCTGTGGTCGCCGGGAAATTGAGGCCGGTCAGATCGCGGCTTGGGACTCGACCAAATAGCTCCAAACGCTTCGGGCAATACAGCGATCGACTCGGCCGTCGCGGCTCGACGTCCGAACAAATAGCCATTGGCCAACAAGCTTTAAGCTCGTTATGCGTTAGGCTTGTCATATGGCGCGATGTCTGGTGACGCTCAACGGTCAAACGGAAGACCTCAAAGTATTGAGCGCGTTGCAGAGCACCGACTGGCATGTCGTGTGCCAGGACGGCACGTATTATCTCACCTCGGCGCTGCTGGATTTGGCCCGCGACGCAGATGACGCGCTGCAGTTCGCACGAGAGATCATCCCCATCATCAACGGTGCCGCGCAAATTTACCTGGCAAACTTCGAGCCGGTTCACCTGGGGGGCGCAGCAATCATCTTGCACGACGACGGAACGAAACAGGTCGCACAGAGTATCGCGGGCAGAGCGCGCATTCGGCATTCGGTGCCGCCGGCAGACATCAAGAGCGCGCCGCCCCTCGACACGTGGATGGCGACTGCGTACAAGGACCCGTACATCGAGAAGGCACTGAACCTGTGGGGGAGCCTGGAACACAACTGGAGAAATCTATATCTCGTCCTAGAAGTCATGGTGGACACGGCCAGCGATCTGAGCGCATTCCTCGCACAAGCTTGGCTCCCCGATAAGAGCGGGATCGAACTCTTCAGGCGGACGGCCAACAACTTCCGCGCCCTCGGACCCGATGCGCGCCACGGTACCGAACAGTACAAGCCACCGCCAAAGCCCATGGCATTGCCAGATGCGCGAATACTCATCAGACGCACTCTCCAGGCGTGGCTACGACAACGATAAACAGAACTTCAATGGCTTCCAGTACGCCGGTCGTAGACGTTGGCCCACGGGCGTGATCTTCATCCGGATGTATCGTCGCCGACTCACCAAACTGCTCATCGGCCGACAAACTCCCTCGAGACGGCGATCCGGGAAGTGCCGGGATAGCAAGCCTTAAGTGAACAATATTGAGGCTGAAGCCTGTCCTACGGTTCGTCCGCCGTGGGGCCGTAGAGTTGCGGGACCGCGATATCGTTGAGCCGTAGGTACACGCCGAGCTGCGCGCGGTGGTGGACGTTGTGGTTCATCACGAAGGAACGGATCACGGCAATACGCGGCATCGTGAAGATCACTTGGCCGCCCGCCAGCAGGCTCCAGTTCCCCAGGAAGGTTTCGTTCTCCGCGGCGGCCAGAGCTGCCCGGGCCGCGGTCACGTTCCTGTCGAACTTTGCCAGCAGTTCGCTGGATGTGGCGATCGCCTTTTCCCGGTAAGGCTCTTGTCCAGCCGGCGCGAAATCCAGTTCGCTTTTGGTGAGCGTCTCTACCGCCCAACTCGGCATGTTGGCCAGGTGCGTCGCCAGTTCGGCCATGGTCCACGACTTGGGATGAGGCCGCCAGTCGAACTTCTCTTCCGGACATCGTTCCAGCACTTTGCGGGTGTTGGCATATTCCTGATCGAACTCAGGCAGGAGTGCATCGCTGATACGCATGGGATCCTCTCGAAATGTCAGCTAACCGCGCGCCAAACTGCGCACGATGGCCAGTGATTTGTCGATCTCTTCGGTGCTGTTGTAGATGTGCGTGCAATGGCGTATGGCCACGGCGCTGGAGCCGCGCGGACGCAGGCGGGCGCGGTCCCACATCTCCTTCGCAAGTTGCGGACCGCCCACGCCATCGACGCCGTACACGGTGATGCCGGCGCACATGGCGGCATCGTCCGGCGAGTAGATCTTCACCTGCGGGATCTTACGCAGATTGGCCCGCAGATAGTCGCCCAGATACTTGATGCGCTGCTGGATGCGCTCCGCGCCGATCTGATTGTGGAAGTCCAGCGCCGCTTCCAGACCCATCATCAGCGACATGCTGCCGGTGCCGCGCTGGCTGAAGCGCAGGCCGTTATCATCGTGGTTGTTCCACTGATGGCTGGCCACCGACGACCAGATTCCCGGCGCCCGGTCGCCGCGCAAGTACAGAAAACCTTCGCCGGCCGGAGCCAGCATCCACTTATGGAAGCAGCCCACGTACGCGTCGCAGCCGATTTCCTTCACGTCCACCGGAACGTGTCCGAAAGCCTGAGCGCCATCGATCACGGTGAAGATGCCGCGCTGTCGCGCCTCGGCGCAAATCTGCTTCACCGGCAGAATCGCGCCGCTTGCCGTGATGACGTGCGACAGGAACAAGACCTTGGTGCGCGGCCGCATGGCGTTCATCACGATTGCCAGAATGCTCTCCGCATCGTGGGCAGGTTTGGGCAGGGCGAACTTCGTGACCGTTCCGCCGCGCCGTGCCGCCGCATTCTGCCAGGGACTCTCGCCGCCCACATGCTCCTGGTCGCTCATGATGATCTCGGCGCCGGCGGGCAGATCCATTCCCGACGCCACATAGCTGTTGGCGCTGGTGACGTTGTCGGTGAGTGCCAGTTCTTTCAAATCGCAATTCAGCAGCTTCGCCGCTTTGCCGCGGATGGCGGGAACGTCGCTGTAGCCGGCGATCCAATCGGGACCGGTGTAATCCCAATCGGCCACGTCGGTGGCCATCTTGCGGAGATGCTCCACGGTCTTCTCGTACACCACGCGCGGCATGGCGCCGATGGTGCCGGTATTGAAGAAGGCCTTATCGCGCGACAGCATGAATTGCTCGCGCACGCGCGTCCAATACGCCGGATCTTCCGGGAGGGCGAGCGCGGCTTGCGGCAGGAACGGAGCGGCCAGTGCCGTTTTCAGAAAACTGCGGCGAGGAGTCATGAAAGGAGATTATGCCCGACCCACGAGCGGTGTCAAGGCGGCGATGCGTTTTGAAATCGAACAGCCCGTCTCAAAAACGAACACCGGCAGAGCGGCCAAACTCCTTATTTCCCAATGGTTTCAGTGGAAGGCCAATTGCACACTGCACCACTCCTGACTGGAACGATGTCAACAATATCATGAGCTATTTGCGGAATTCTCTAGCAATCCTTTTGGCCGCCTGCACATTGTGCGCGCAATCCACGGAAGTCTCCATTTCCATGCCGAAGGAGCCGCGTTATATCGGGCCCCTGCTGCGGCCGTTTCACTTCGAAAAACGCGTGGTGTCGCCAGCCCGGTTGAGCAACTCGACGCGGCTGGAACAACTGGTGCGCGCCGGCAATCTCTATCTCTCGGTGCAGGACGTAATTGCCCTGGCGCTGGAAAATAATCTCGACATCGCCGTGCAGCGCTACTCTCCGCTGCTGGCGCAGGAAGTGCTGCGGCGCGCCCGCGGTGGCGGCATTTTGCGCGGCACCGATACCGCGGTGGTCGCCGGACCCACCAGCGTCAGTACCGCCGGCGTCAGCACCAACGCCAACGGCTTGGGCGGCGGCGGACTGAATGCGGGCGGTAGCGTGGTGACGCAGGTGGGTCCCAGCCCGCCCAGCCTGGATCCGAATATTAACATGAGCTTCAGCGCGGGCCATTTGACCACTCCGCAAACCAATCTCAGCGTCAACTCCACCGAAGTGCTGACCGACAACTATGCCAGCTTCGGCATTCAGTATGCGCAGCAGTTCATGACCGGCACCTACGCGCAGCTCACCTTCAGCAACAGCCGCAACCAGTTCAACAGCTCCAACTATCTGTTCAATCCCTCGCTCACCGGGAACATCGATTTCTACGTGACGCAGCCCCTTCTGCAGGGCGCCAGTCTGGCGGTGAACAATCGCGATATCCGCGTGGCCAAGAATAATCTGAAGGTCACCGACATGATCGTGAAGCAGCAGGTGATCACGACCATCGCCGCCGTCCTGAACCTTTACTGGGATCTGGTCACGTTTAACGACGCCGTCCGCATCAAGCAGGAGGGTCTGGAATCCGCGCAGAAGCTGTACGAAGACAATCAGAAGCAAATCGCCGCCGGTGCGCTGCCGGCCATCGAACTGACTCGCGCCGCCGCTGCGGTCTCTTCGAGTAAAGAAGATCTGCTGTTCGCGCAGACGAACGTGGCGCAGCAGGAAATCGTGCTGAAGAACGCGCTGAGCCGCAATGCCATACAGAACGTCTGGCTGGACGAAGTCCACATTGTGCCGCTGGACCACCTGGTGGTGCCGAAGACCGACGAGTTGAAGCCCGTGCCGGAACTGGTGGATGAAGCCTTCGCCAATCGTCCGGAGATCGACCAGGCCAAGCTGAACATGCAGAGTCAGGAGATCATGCTGAAGGGAGACCGCAATGGTTTGCTGCCCAGTTTGCAGGCCTTCGCCGATTTCACCAATCACGGTTTGAGCGGTCCGGTGAACCCGTTGTACAACGGTTTCTCGCAGCCGAATACCTATTTCGTGGGCGGCGACAGCAACGTCATCGGGCAAATTCTGCGGCGAAATTTTCCGGACTATTCGGCCGGCTTCTCGCTGACCATCCCGCTGCGCAACCGGCAGGCGCAGGCCGACTACGTGACCGATGAATTGCAATTGCGCCAGACTCAGTTGCGCATGCAGGGTCTGTTGAATCAGGTGAAGGTGGATGTGAAGACCGCCGTCATCGGTCTGCAACAGGCGCGCGCACGCTACCAGGCCGCTGTCGACACGCGCCTGCTGGGCGAGCAGAACCTGAAAAACGAACGGCAGCGATTCCAGTTCGGCGCCTCCTCAGTGGCGCTGGTCATTCAGGCGCAAAACGATCTGGCGGCGGATCAGACGGCCGAAGTGCAGGCCATCGCCAACTACTCGCACGCGCGCATTGCGCTCGATCAGTCGCTCGGCCGCACGCTCGATGTAAACCACGTCTCGATGGATGAAGCAGTTTCCGGCCAGGTGAAGCGCGAATCCACGCTCCCGGCGAATTTGCCGGCGCCGGTGAAGCAGGAGGTTCGGCGATGACGCCGCGAGCCGCTTCCCGTGTCCTGCTGGCGTGGCTGCTGGTGTGCTCGCAAGCCGCGGCGCAGCGGTTGCCCATTCAGCCCACGCGTCCGCAGTATCCGATCGGCATTCGATCGTACGCGCCGCAACACGTGCCGCCGGTCCGCCTGGTGAACAGCAGCCGGCTGCATGCCCTGCTGCGCGCGGGCAAACTCTATCTCAGCGCCGAAGACACGGTGGCACTGGCCATCGAAAACAATCTCAACCTGGAGATTGAGCGTTACAACCCGCTGGTGGCGCAATCGGCGCTCGAGCGCAGCAAGGCCGGGGGCGCGATTCGCGGCGTTCCGAGCGGAGTGGCGCAGATCTCGGCGGCCGATAGCGGCATCGGCGTCAACGGCACGCTGGCGGCCGCGGGACTGAGCAGCGGCGGCGGCGGTAACGGCGGCGTGGGCAACGGCGGCGGCGCCACCATTCAACAGATCGGCGCAGTCACGCCGCAGTTGGATCCGTACGTGCAGAACGCCACGTCGTTCTCGCATCTGACGCAGCCGCAGGCCAACACGACCCAGAGCCAGACGGCTGCGCTGGTGGATTCGATTCGCGCGTATAACACGGTGCTGACGCAGAATCTGATTACCGGCGGCTCGGTCCAGTTTCGCAGCTTCGAATATTGGGACAAAGAGAATGCGCCCACCAATGTGTTGAATCCGGCCGTGGGTCCGCACATGGATGTGACGGTCACGCACAATTTGCTGCGCGGCTTCGGCGCGCATCTGAACGATCGTTTCATCCGCATCGCGAAACTCAACGTGGGCGGTTCGATCGAGACGTTCCGGTCGCGGCTGCTCAACACCGTAGTCGCGGCGCTGAATCAATATTGGGATCTGGTGGCGGCCGGCGACGAGTTGAGTGCCCGCAAACGCGCGCTCGAGATTGCGCAGAAATTCCGCGAAGATACAACGCGCGAAATCGGCGCCGGGGCGATGCCGCGCGTAGAGGGTCCGCGTGCCGAGGCGGAAGCTACCAGCCGTCTGGCCGATCTCGCGCTGGCGCAGCAGAATTACTCGCTGCGCGAATTCGCTCTGAAGCAGATGATTGTTCGCGTGGACGACCCGGCTGTGGACGCCGCCGAGATCGTTCCCGTCGACCACATTGTTGTCCCGCCCGCCGAAGAGTTGCCTCCCTTGCGCACGCTCTTGAAGACAGCGCTTGAAAAGCGGCCGGACATCGCGGTATCGAAAATTCGCAATCAGACGGACGACATCAATCTCGCAGGCACGACCAATCCACTGCTGCCGTCGCTGCGCGTTTCGGGCACGACCTACAACCGCGGCGTGGCCGGGACTCCGCAGCCCGCCTCGGGGATTCAGGCGAATCCGTATTTCTACGGGAGTTACGGCACCGCTTTGGGACAAATCTTCCGGCGCAATTTTCCCAGCGAGCAGGGCAGCGTCGGCTTCTCGGCGACGGTGGGCAACAATGTCGCGCAGGCCGATTACGCGGTGGATCAGTTGCAATTTCACCAGAACGATTTGACCGATCAGCGTGACCTGAATCGGATTGTGGTGGACATTTCCAGTCAGATGAACGCGCTCCAGCAGGCCCGTTCGCGGCATACGGCGGCGCGCGATACGCGAGTGCTGCAGGAGCAATTGCTGGCGGCGGAACAGGAGAAATTCACCTCGGGGCTTTCGACGTTCAATAATCTCATCGCCGATCAGCGCTTGCTGGTGGCCGCGCAGATTTCCGAAGTGAACGCCGCCGCTACCTACATCCACGCGCGCATTTCGCTGGACCAGGTGGTGGGCGAGACGCTCGAGAAAAATCATATTCTGCTGCCGGAAGCGTTGGAGGGAAAGATCTCGCGATCGTCAGGGGCGCCGCAGTAGTATGCTCCGGTTTCTGATACTCACATTGCTTGTGCCGGGAGGTCTGATGGCGGCGGGGGATTTCGACCAGGCGCAGGCGGCGCGTTTCGCTCGCATGGCGCTCGACTGCATCCACAAAGAGTACCCGAATAAGATCGCGCACGCGATGAATTCCGATGCCGACGTGAAGCCTCCGCGAGAGCTGACCCCGGCATTCTACGGCTGCTACGATTGGCATTCGGCGGTGCACGGCCACTGGCTCTTGGTGCGGTCCCTGCGTCTGTTTCCGCAGGCGGCCTTCGCGGCGGACGCGCGCCAGGCGCTCGCACAGAGTCTGACCCCGGAGCACATCGCGGCGGAAGTGAAGTATCTCAATCGCGAAGGCCGCGGATCTTTCGAGCGGCCCTACGGTTTAGCCTGGCTGCTGCAATTGGCCGCGGAGTTGAAGGAGTGGAAGGACCCGGACGCGCGGCGATGGTCGGCGGCGCTGGAGCCACTAGAGCAGGCGGTGACGGTGCGGATCTCCTCGTGGCTGCCCAAGATGGAGCATCCCATCCGCACAGGGGAACACAATCAGACGGCTTTTTCGATCGGCCTGATGCTGGATTATGCCCGCATCGCCGGCAACGCGCCTTTCGGAAAGTTGGTGGAAGGCCGCGCCCGCGCCTATTACCTGAAGGACACGGCCTGCCCCATCGCGTACGAACCGTCGGGCGAGGATTTCCTTTCGCCGTGTCTGGCCGAGGCCGATGTGATGCGCCGCATTCTGCCCGAGCGGGATTTCGGAGCCTGGTTCGCTGCCTTCCTGCCGAAGATCGATCTCGAACCCACGCGCGTGGCAGATGTGACGGACGGCAAACTGTATCACCTGGCCGGACTGAATTTGAGCCGCGCCTGGATGCTGGACGGGATCGTCTCCAAGCTGGCGGCGTCGGACGAGCGCCGGAAATCGTTGCAGGCGTTGTCCGCGCGGCTTCGCGAGACTGGTCTCAACAGCATCAAGGGCGAGCAGTATGAGGGCGGCCACTGGCTGGGCAGTTTCGCGGTGTACCTGGTGAGCGGACGGGGACTCCGGTAAACAGTCTGCTAGACTCGTCGGCGGCTGACGGAATGACCGAGGCAGAGTCTGCCGCCGTTCCGCGCAATGGGGGGAAATCCGCGAAGAGTGCGTGTAGTCCCACTCGTTCCGTTAATAGCCGGCGCTGGCTCCGCCGCTGCCAGTGTCTCCTCCACCGAAACTTGCGCCGGAATCCGCGGGCGGGGCGTATGGCTGGCTGCTCAATAGATCGAAGGCGGGAGAGAATGTGCCGCTGGCGGGCCAGTAGCGGGCGGTGCGCGCGGGCGCGGTCGGCGTCTCGGCGAGGCAGCAGGCTTGGGCGTCTTGCAGCAGATCGCGGACCAGTAGCCAGTTCACCGGCGGCTGCGCTCGTAGGGTGTGTACCCGCGTGAGCGTTTCCCGAGCCGCGGCCAGCAGCGCTTCATTTCGCTCAGGGCCGCCCGCCTCCGCCAAGGCAGCAAGCGTTTCCGAAACGCGCGGGATCTGTTCCAGGGCATAATCGCGCGACTCGTAGAAATTCAGCTCGGTGGTCCGAAAGCTGGAAAACACGGCGATGGTTTTCTCCAGCCGCTTCATCCAATGGCGCAGCGCGCGGCCGGCGGTCCTCAGTTCCCGATACTCCTCGCGGCGCATAGCTTCAATCGAACTCAGGTCGACCCGGAGTTGCTCCACATCAGGCAGATCGGTGAATGGCTGCCAAACTTCGAAGGGAGCTTCGGTGCGCAGTTTCTCCAGATCGGCAGCCACTCGCGCCCTCTCGATGGTGGCCTTGGCGAGCGATTCGCGCGCGCCGGCGAGGGCGGCCGGCAATTCTGCCTGCAAGCGATGTGCGCTGGTGGTGTGGTGGTGCATCATCAGCACGACAAGCACCGCCAGCAGGATCAGGCCGCCCACCAGCAGCGGGCCAAAGTTGCCCTCGCGTGCGGAGCGATCCACCGGAATTTCGGCGGGAGGAGCATCGGCTGCGGAGCCGAGTTGCCGCAAAATCGAATCCACGGCCATCTGTACGCCTTCCGCATAGCGCTCCTCGCGAAGCAGGGGCGTGACTCGCGCCAGAATGGCAGTGCAGTCCTGATCGGTGAGTGCATGTTCCAGGCCATAGCCCACCTGGATGCGCACTTTGCGTTCAGTGGGCGCCCAGAGGAAGAGCACGCCGTTGCTCTTTTCGGCCTTGCCGATGCCCCAGGCGTGGAACAAACCCTTGGCGTAATCGTCCACCGTCTGACCGTCCAGCGAGGGCACAATCGCCACCGCCACCTCGTTGGACGTGGCGCGTTCATACGCCCGCAGACGCAACTCGAGCGCCTGCTGCACGGCCTCGGGAAGCATGCCGGGGATGTCGTTGAAGTAGCCGGCGGAGGCCGGATAATCGGCTGCGGCGGCGGTGAGGGCGAAGGTCAGCGTGAGGAGAACGGCGCGAGAGATCATTGCAGGTGCTTTCGCAGGAAGGCCAGGTACTGATCCCAGTCCGAGGGGAGCGAGCCGTGGCCGCCGGTGTGCATGAAGTAGCCGATATCGTGCAGAATCGGGACGCCCGCCGCGGGCCACTGCTCCGTATCGAGCGGGTCCTTGCCGAAGAGGCGGTAGACCGGTGCGGCCGAAACGGCAGCCAGAAATTCACCCTTCGGATCGCTCCAATAATCGGTGCTGCCGGTCTGTAGCAGCACGGGACGCGGCGCCATCAGGGCGACCAGCAGATTCGCGTCGACCGGGGATTGGTCCACGTGCTGCGCGTATTTGGCGTAGTTGGCGCAGAACTGATAGGGATAGCGGGTGGGCGCGGTCAGGTGGGCGATGGTCTCGCCGTAATTGCGGCGACTGAGAGCTGCACCGCCTTCACCCGAGCAACTGGCAATCACCAGGGCGATGCGCGGATCGTGAGCGCCCGCCCACATTACCGTCTTGCCCAGGCGCGAAACGCCCAGGATGGCGATGCGTTTGGCATCCACCGTATGGTCGGTCTCCAGATAATCGACGGCGCGGCTGAGGCCCCAGGCCCAGGCAGCGATGGAACCCCACTCGTCCGGGGCAGGCTCGGTCTGGCCCGGCTTGAGGTAGAGGGCGCGGACGCCGAGCGACACTCCGCCCAGGAAATCCGGGTCGATATCGCCGTAATAAATGGTGGCGAAGCCGAAGCCGGCATCGAGGAGGCGGGTGGGGTCGATGTGGCCGAGTCCTGGACCGGGCGGCGGCGGACCCTTCTTCTTATCGCGGCCCCAGACCTCTCCGACTTTGACGCCGGGGTCGGCGACCGTGCTGGAATTCGCCGCAAAGCTGAGATTCAAAAGGAGCGGCACCGGCTTCCGCGCGGCGGTCGGGACATACATTAGCAGGTCCAATTTAGGGCCGTTCTTGTCGGCCGAGAAGTAGATGGTGACCTGTCGTCGGGTCGCTTTGCCGTCGAAGGCGGGGGTGGCTTTATCGAAGACGTCGAACGACATCGCCGCGGGACGGCCCGGGGCGCGGCCGTACTGATTTTCTTCAAAGAGGCGGATCAGTTCCGGGCGGCGTTTGGCGGTCCAGGTTTTGGCATCTTTTACCGGTTGTCCGGAGGAAAGCAGCAGGGGGGCGGGCAATTTGTAGTTGCCGGTCAGGGACTCGTCATAATTCACGTGAATTCCGGCGACTTCGGAGGCGGGAGGTTTTTCGGTTTTGGGGGCTTGGGCGTGAAGCAGCGGCAGAACCGGAAGGAGGAGCAGGAAACGGCGGAGCATGGACATTATCGTACCTCGAATCAATTGAATCAGCGGATTACGGAATCTGCATAAATTCGGTAGCCGTGGTTGTAGAGCCACACTTGGTATGCAGAGCGCATGTGTCAAAGAGGATTGCTTCCTCTTTTATTTCAAAGAGTTCCAAAATTTTCACGAGAAGAACGTCTCAGGGAAATCGCGTCCTATACGGTAACATTCGTATGCGGCCTGTCGCCTAGAAGATGATATCCCAATGGCCGCACACCATCTTTACAACTATATAGGGCGATTCCTGGTCGCCTGCATCGCCGTTAGCGGGCTTTTGGCCTCGGAACATCATGGCACGGTGAAGTCAGCCGGTTTGCCTGTACCGGGCGCTACAGTGACCGCTACGATGGGCGACAAGAAACAGGTCACCACCACAGACGAGCAGGGGAATTATGGATTCAACGATCTGGCTGATGGCAACTGGACGATCACCATCGACATGCTGGGTTTCGAAAAAGTCAGCAAGGAGATTGGTGTCGCTGCGGGCGCCCCTGGTCCTACCTTTGAAATGGGCCTGCTTTCGGCCGACGGCATCAAGGCAGCGGTAGCGGCGCGGTTGGCGCCTCCCGCGCCGGCTGCCACGCCGGCAGCTGCCGTTCCTTCGACGACGGCGACGGCACCTACGACCACGGCGACGGCACCTACGACCACGGCACCCACTCCGGCGAAACCGGCGGCCACCGCGCCCACACAGGCAGCGAATGGACGGGGCAACGCGGGCGGACGCGGCGGCGCGAATACGGGCGCCAACGGCCGGCCCTCCATCCGGGCGGCGCAACAGAACGGATTTCAGAGAGCAGACGTAACCCAGCAGGCGGACGTCGCCGGCATGAGCGCGGGCGCCGATATGAGCAGCGCGGGCGGAGACATGGGCGGCAGCGCCGACGCGATTGTGGCGGTCGGTAGCGTGAATAGCGGCTTGGGAATGCCCGAACAGAATGACTGGGGCATGGGTCGCGGCATGGGCGGTCCCGGAGGTCCGGGCGGTCCGATGGGTATGGGCGGCGATGGCACAGGCATCCCGGGACAATTCGGTCAGGATGCGGGCGGCGGCGCGGGTGCGCCCGGCGGCGCAGGTGGCGGTGGTGGCGGACGCGGCGGCGGTGGTGGTGGCGGCGGATTCGGCGGTGGCGGCGGCGGACGCGGCGGTGGCGGCGGCATGATGCCGATGGCTCCCGGCGGACGCGGCGGCGCCGGCGGGCGTGGCGGTCGCGGAGGCCCCGGAGGTCGCGGCAACAATGCATCGTTCGGCAACGGACGGCGCGGCTCACGTCCTCGCTACAACGCCAATGTGGCGTTCGTGCTGGATAACTCGGCTCTCGATGCGCGGCAGTATTCGATTGCCGGCGCCGATACGGCGAAAGCGGCTTACGCCAAAGCGCGCGTGACTGCGAGTGGCGGCGGTCCCCTGAAAATTCCGCATTTGCTGAGCGGCGACAAGACCACCTTCTTCCTCAACTATCAATTGACGCGCAATCGCAACGGCAGCAACGCTACCGGCCTGATGCCGACGGCGGCAGAGCGCGGCGGCGATTTCTCGCAGGCCGTGAGTTCCCTGGGGAATGCGGTCACCATTTTCGACCCGCTTTCGGGCAATCCCTTCCCGAATAATACGATTCCGACAAACCGCATCAGCGCGCAGGCGGCGGCCCTGATGAATTTTTATCCGGCGCCGAATTTCGCGGCCAATTCGCGGTTCAATTATCAGGTGCCGATCATCGGCATCACCAATCAGGACAACATCAGTACGCGCCTCAGCGAGACGCTGAATCAGAAAAATCAGTTTAACGGCGGCCTCGGCTTCCAGCGCAGCGACGTCACGACGCCGAACATTTTCGGCTTCACCGACAGCCAGCACATGAGCGGGTACAATGCCAACGCCAACTGGATCTACCACCTGAGTCCGCGGCTCACCAGCACGCTGCGGTACACTTTCAGCCGCTCCAATACCAAGGGCACGCCGTACTTCGCCAACGGGCAGAACGTAGCGGCGCAGGCCGGAATTCAGGGCACCAATCAGGACCCGTTGTATTACGGTCCGCCCTCGCTATCCTTCACCAACTTCGCCGGCTTGAGCGACGGGCAGCCCAACATCAACCGCAACCAGACGCAATCGATTGGCGATACGGTGATGTGGATCCACGGCTTACACACGGTGCAGGTGGGCGGCGATTACCGCCGTCAGCAGATCAATCCTCTGTCGCAGCAGAATGCGCGCGGCACCTTCGGCTTCAACGGCACGGCCACACAGCAGGTGATCAACGGCGTGGGTGTGAATAACACCGGCTACGATTTCGCCGACTTCCTGCTGGGCTATACCGACACGACCAACATCGCGTTCGGCAACGCGGACAAGTATTTCCGCACCAGCTGGTACGACGCCTTCGTGAATGACGACTGGCGCGTGAACACGAAGCTGACCCTGGTATCGGGCCTGCGCTGGGAATACGGCGCGCCGATCACCGAACTGTACGGCCGCCTGGTCAACCTGAATATCGGACCGGCCTACTCTTCCATCACGCCGACTTGCGCCGCCATGGTGGCCAACACCAATTGCACGGTCACCAGCAGTCAGGTGGGACTGCCGAATTCACTGGTGAATCCATTCCGCAAGGCTTTTGAGCCGCGCTTCGGATTCGCTTTCCGTCCCTTCACAAAATCGTCCACGCTGCTGCGCGGCGGGTACGGAATTTACTACAACACTTCGGTCTACACGAGCATCGCCAACCAGATGGCTCAGCAGTCGCCCATCTCCACGAGTGCGCGGCTTTCGAGCACGGTAGGCAACCTGCTGACCATAGCTTCCGGCCTGTTGGTTCCGGCCAACCAGACCACCAACACTTTCGCCATCGATCCGAACTTCCATGTTGGCTATACGCAGAACTGGCAGCTCGCATTGCAGCAGAACCTGAAATGGTCGATGGTCGGGACCATCACTTATTCGGGTTCCAAGGGCACGCGCCTGCCGCAGCAGTTCCTGCCCAATTCGGTGCCGAGTGGATATACGGCGTCCAACCCGCTGGTGCCGGGTCCGTACGGACCGTCGGGCTACACCTACGAGACTTCGAACGGCAACAACACTTACAACTCGGTGATCTTCCAGTTGCAGCGCCGCTTCCGGAGCGGCTTCTCGGGCAACATCAATTACGTCTTCTCCAAGGCGATTGACGATTCGGCGCAGATCGCTTCGGTAGTGGCGCAGAACTGGCTGGACCTGGATGCCGAACGCGCCCGTTCAAGCGGGATTCGTACTCAGACCGTGAGCATCCAATCGCAGTACAGCACCGGCGTGGGCACCCGCGGCGGCACCCTGCTGAAGGGCTGGAAGGGCACGTTGGTCAAGGATTGGACTGTGTCCACCAACATCACCATTGGCAGCGGCCTCCCGCTCACCGCCACCGTTCCGGCCACCGTAAAGGGTACCGGCGTTTCCGGCAGCGAGCGTCCCAACCTGACCGGCGTTTCCATCTACGGCGCGCCCGGCGTGAATCTGAATCCCGCCGCTTTCATCGCGCCCGCCGCCGGAACCTGGGGCAGCTTGGGCCGCAATACGCTGATTGGTCCCGGCCAGTTCAGCCTCAACGGACAGGCCAGCCGCACCATTCGAATCGGCGAACGGCGCAGTGCCGATCTCCAGTTCCAGGCCAACAATCTGCTGAACCACGTCACGTTCCCCACCTGGAACACCACCGTGGGCAGCACCCAGTTCGGACTTCCGACCGTCGCAAACGGAATGCGGGTCATTCAAGCCACTCTGAGGTTTAGATTCTAATGAAGCGATCGATCACGGCTACATTTCTTGTCTGGGTGATGTTCGCCTCGGCACAGCAGCAGACCACGCCGGCGCGTCCTCAGGGCCGGCAGCCGGCCGCGGGCCAGCAGAATAACAATCAGGTGCAGACGGTGAAGGGCGGCTATAGCATTTCCGTCACGTCGAACCTGGTGGTGGAAGACGTCATCCTGAAGGACAAACAGGGAAATCCGATTCCCGGGCTGACGGCGAAAGACTTTGTCATCACGGAAGACGGCAAGCCGCAGGAAGTCAAAATCTGCGACTTCCAGCAACTCGAAGAGGCCGTTACGGCGGCTCCCGAGGCTGCGCCTGCTCCGAAAGTGGCCGCGCCCGAAGCGCCGAAACCGGCCGAGGCTCCGGTGGCCAAGAGCGTGGTGGCCACGCAGATCGCACCCGAAAAGCCAGGCGACCTGAAGTATAAGGATCGCCGCCTCCTGGTGATGTTCTTCGACATGACCAGCATGCCCATTCAGGATCAGTTGCGCGCCCAGACGGCCGCTCAGAAATTCCTGAAGACGCAGATGACCAAGAGCGACCTGATGGCCGTCATGACCTTCGCCAGCGATGTGAAAGTGGTGGAAGATTTCACCGACGATCGCGACGTTCTGGCCAAGGACATCAAGAACCTGACAATCGGTGAAGGCCAGGGTTTCGACGTCACCAACTCCGACGACAGCTCCGCCGACACCGGCGCCGCCTTCCAGCAGGACGATACGGAATTCAACATCTTCAATACCGACCGGCAGCTTTCGGCGCTCGAAACCGCGGTGAAGATGCTCGGCTCCCTGAACGAAAAGAAGGCCCTGGTTTACTTCGCCAGCGGTATGCAGAAGACGCAGGACAATCAGGCGCAACTGCAGGCCACCATCAACGCGGCCATCCGCTCCAACGTTTCGTTTTATCCGATCGACGCGCGCGGTCTGGTGGCGACGGCTCCCCTGGGCGATGCGACCAAGGGCTCGCCCGGCGGACAGGGTATGTACACCGGCAGTTCGGCGCGCAGCGCCACCAGCAATTTCCAGGGTCAGCAGGAGACGCTGTACACCCTGGCCGCCGACACCGGCGGCAAAGCCCTGCTGGATAACAACGATCTGGGCATGGGAATCGTGCAGGCGCAGAAGGATATTTCCAGCTACTACATTCTGGGCTACTATCCGACCAACGATAAGTTGGACGGCCAGTTCCGCCGCGTGAAGATCACGCTGCGTCCCGAACTGCTGGCCAAGTACGGCGAACCGAAGAATTATCGTCAGGGATATTTCGCCGGTAAGGAATTCAATAAGTTCACGTCGTCGGATAAGGAGCGTCAGTTGACTCAGGCGCTGCTGCTCGGCGACCCCGTCACCGATATCCCAATCGCCATGGAAGTGGACCATTTCCGTCTGGCGCGCGACCGCTACTTCGTGCCGATCACCATCAAGATTCCGGGCAGCACTCTGGAATTGGCGAAGGCGCGCAACGGCGCGGAGAGCACCAAGATCGATTTCATCGGCCAGATCACGGACTCCAAGACCCATAAGATTATCGAGAACGTGCGCGACTTTATCCCCGTAACCTTGAAGGGCGAAGCGGCCGGACAGCTTGCGAAGAAGCCTCTGGCTTACGATATGGGCTTCACTCTGCCTCCCGGAAATTACAGCATCAAGTTCCTGGCGCGCGAGAACGAAACCGGCAAGATGGGAACTTACGAGACTCAGTTCCTGATCCCGGATCTTACGGCTGAAACCCGGACCCTGCCGATCAGTTCGGTGGTGCTCAGCAGCCAGCGCATGGATGTGAACGCCGCCGTCTTCAAGGCGCAGAACGACAAGAAACTGGACTCTGCCAATCCGCTGATCGAAGAAGGTAAGAAGTTGGTTCCCAGCGTGACTCGCATCTTTAATAAGAGTCAGGATATGTATGTCTATCTGCAGGCTTACGAGCCCACCGCCGATTCGACGCAGCCCCTCATTGCCACGGTAAGCTTTATGCGCGGCAAGGTGAAGGCATTCGAAACTCTGCCCCTGCAAGTGGACAGCGGACTGGACGCCAAGAGTAAGGCGCTGCCGTTGAAGTTCGATGTGCCGCTGGGCAAACTCGCCGCGGGACAGTACACCTGCCAGGTGAGCGTGATTGACCCGAGCGGCCACAAGTTCGCCTTCTGGCGCGCGCCCGTCATGCTGGTGCAGTAAGTTCCCCGATAAATCAAAAACCGGCGGTACCAGCTTAGTTCTTTCGAACTCTGCCGGCCCGCCGGTTCGCGCCACTTCAACTGCCTTCTTAAAGAGCAACCCGAGTGCCAGACCTTGGGACGGCTTTTCAGTATGTTATTTCACCGCGCCGGCGTTTTCCCCCTGAACAAATTTCGTGGTGTGTCGAATCTGCGCTGCTCGCTGGTAAGGCTGGTCCACTTGTTATACTTGAGTTTCCATGCTGCGAGTTCGCTTTGCGCCCTCCCCAACGGGCTTTTTGCACATCGGGAGTGCGCGCACCTTCATATTTAACTGGTTGTACGCCCGAAGGAACGGTGGAACCATGATTTTGCGCATCGACGATACCGACGTCGAGCGCAACACCGAGACTTCGCTCACCTCCATTTTCGACGGCCTCAAATGGCTCGAGCTGGGGTGGGACGAGGAGTACAAGCAGTCTGAGCGTCTGGCCTTTCACAAAGAGATCGCCGAATCCATCTTTCAAAAGGGCATGGCGTATCGCGATTTCACGCCGCCGCAATCCGGCGAGTCGGAGAAATCCGGCGCCCACGGCACGTGGCTCTTTAATGCCGACATGCGCAATATGCCGCGCGAAGAGAGCGATCGCCGCGCCGCTGCCGGTGAGCCTTTCGCGCTGCGGTTTCGCGTGCCGCGCGACGTAGAGCGCAGCGTCCGGTTTCACGATGGCGTCTACGGAGAGCAAGCCAAGTCCACCGCCGATATCGAGGACTTCGCCCTGCTGCGCAGCGACGGCATGCCGACGTATCATTTGGCGTCCTGCGCCGACGATGCGGACCTGAAGATCAGTCACATCATTCGCGGTCAGGATCACCTCACCAACACGTTCAAGCACGTGCTGATTTTCGAAGCCGCGGGGGCCACGCCGCCCACCTTCGCGCATCTTCCGCTGCTGGTCGCGCCGGACGGCACCAAGTTGTCCAAGCGCCGTCACGGTCCCGTGGTCAGCGTCACGACGTATCGCGATTCCGGCTTTCTGTCGCAGGCCTTTTTGAATTTCATCTGCCTGCTGGGCTGGTCGCCCAAGAACGATCGTGAGCAGATGTCGCTGCCCGAACTCACGGAGGCGTTTTCGTTCGAAGGCGTGAATCGCAGCAACGCCGTGGTCAACTTCAGCGACGCGGAGCCGTTCGATCCGAAGGCTGTCTGGCTGAACGGAGAATACCTGCGCGCGCTGCCGGTGGAAGAACTGGAAGAGATGCTAACGCCCATCGTGAAGCAGGCCGGGTACGATACTTCCAAAATGGCACAGATCACGCCGCTCATCCGCGAGCGCATCCGTCTGCTCAATGAAGTGCTCACGGTGGCAGATTTTTTCTTTGTAAAGGACCTGGCGCCGTATGACGCCTCCGAGTTGATCCCCAAAAAAGGCGACGCGGCCATGGCGCTGAAGGTGCTGGAGCAGGCCGCCGCCACGCTGGCCACCGCCGAGTTCACTCACGACGGGCTGGAAGCCGCCCTGCGCGCCGATTCGGTGACGCTGGGTATCAAAGCCGGCCAGATGTTTGAACCCATCCGCGTGGCCGCCTGCGGACGCAAGAACGCGCCGCCGCTGTTTTCCACTCTTGAAGTGCTGGGCCGCGAGACTGTTCTCGAACGGGTCGGCAAAGCCACGGAAAAGTTGAAATCGATATGAATCCGTCCAATACCATCACTCCGGACGAACCGAAGTCCGGCCCCTCCAATTTTATTCGGGACATCATTCTTGAGGACCTGAAGACGGGCAAGTTTCAAGGCCGCGTGCACACACGGTTTCCACCGGAGCCCAACGGCTATCTGCACATTGGACACGCCAAGAGCCTGTATTTGAATTTCGGTCTGGCGGCCGAGTTCGGCGGCAAGACCAATCTTCGCTTCGACGATACCAATCCCGAAAAGGAAGAGACCGAGTACGTCGATTCCATCATGGAGACGGTGCACTGGCTCGGCTACGATTGGGAAGATCGCCAGTTCTACGCCAGCGATTATTTTCCGCAGATCTACATCTGGGCTGTCCAGTTGATCAAGGCCGGCAAGGCCTACGTCTGCGACCTCACCGCCGAGCAGATGCGCCAGTATCGCGGCAGCCTGACCGAGGCGGGCAAGGAAAGTCCCTATCGCAATCGCAGCATTGACGAGAATCTGGAGTTGTTCGAGCGCATGCGCGCCGGAGAATTTCCCGATGGCTCGCGCACGCTCCGCGCCAAAATCGATATGGCGTCGCCCAACCTCAACATGCGCGACCCGGTGATGTACCGCATTCTCCACGCCAGCCATCACCGCACCGGCGACACCTGGTGCATCTATCCGATGTACGATTTTGCCCACGGGCAGAGCGATTCCATCGAGGGGATCACGCACTCCATCTGCACCCTGGAGTTTGAAGATCACCGGCCGCTTTACGATTGGTATGTCGAACAGCTCGGCATCTATCATCCGCAGCAAATCGAGTTCGACCGTCTCAACCTCACTTACACGCTGATGAGTAAGCGCAAGCTGCTCACGCTGGTGCAGAAGGGGCTGGTGAGCGGTTGGGACGATCCGCGCATGCCCACGCTGGCCGGCATCAAGCGTCGTGGTTTTACGCCCGCGGCGATCCGCAATTTCTGCGCCGCCATCGGCGTCTCCAAGACCACCGGCATTGTGGAGCTCGGTCTTCTGGAGCATCACGTCCGCGAAGACCTGAACAAGCATGCGCTGCGCGTGATGTCCGTTCTGCGTCCCTTGAAGGTAGTGATCGATAACTACCCCGAGGGTCAGGTGGAAGAGATGGAGGCGGTCAACAATCCCGAAGATCCGGCCGCCGGAACTCGCAAGGTGCCGTTCAGCAAGGTGCTCTACATCGAGCAGGACGATTTCCGCGAGGATCCGCCCAAGCAGTATTTCCGCCTCACGCCGGGACGCGAAGTGCGTCTGCGCTACGGCTATTTCGTCACCTGCACCAGCGTGGTGAAGAACGAACAGGGCGAGGTGGTGGAGGTCCACTGCACGTACGACCCGGCCACGCGCGGCGGCAACGCGCCGCCCGACGGGCGCAAGGTGAAGGCCACGATTCATTGGGTATCGGCGCAGCACGCCATCGATGGCGAGGTCCGCGTGTACGACAATCTCTTCACCAAGGAAAATCCCAGCGACGTGGAAGAGGGGCAGGACTTCACCGCCAATCTGAATCCGAAATCGCTGGAAGTGGTGACGGGCGCCAAACTCGAACCGTCGCTCAGCGACGTGCGGGCAGGCGGACGGTATCAGTTCGAGCGGCTCGGCTACTTCTGCGTCGATCCCGATTCGGCTCCTGGAAAGCCGGTCTTCAATCGCACGCTGCCCTTGAAGGACACGTGGGCCAAAATCGAAAAGCGGGACAAGGCGAAATGATCATTCTGGGCATTGGCGGGATCGGCGGGGATGCCGCCTGCGCCATCTTGAAGGACGGAAAGCTGGCCGCGGCGGTCGAAGAATCCAAACTGGCCCGCCATCAGAGCCACTCGCGCGAGGAATTGCCGGAGCACGCCATGGCCGTGTGCCTCGACCTGGCGGGCGTGAAGCCGGAGCAGGTGGATGCCGTAGCGCTGGTGCGTCCTCTGCCCGGTCCCGAGTTTCATTTGAAGGTGCGCGATCACTTTTCGAACAGCCGCGTGGTGGTGCTGGAGCATCATTTGGCGCACGCCGCGTCGGCATACTATCCTTCGCCGTTCACGGACGCGACGGTGCTGGTGCTGGATCGCGGCGGCGACGTCCGGTGCGGTTCCCGCTGGCGCGCCGGCGATGCGCAGATGACCATCGAAGACGAACTCTACGTTCCCGATTCGCTGGGTGAAGTCTATGGACGCGTCACCGAATTGCTGGGCTTTGAGGCCAGCGCCGATGAGCATAAAGTGCAATGGCTGTCGGTGTCCGGCGACGAGCGGTTCCGCGATCTGTTTCTGGAAGTCCTGAGTCTCACGGATCACGGCGTGAGGATCAATCGCTCGTTTCTGAGTACCGAACGGATGGGCCACGGCGGCTTCGGTCCGCAGTTTTATTCGCGGCTCGGCCTGGAAGACGGCGCGGCGATTCCCGAGCATCTGCGCGCGCACATCGCCGCCGGCGTGCAGAAGGCGGTGGAGGCTGCGGCCATCCGCATGGCCGGCTGCGGCGCCAATCTCTGCTTCGCAGGTGGGCTCGGTTTGAATAGCCTGCTGGTTTCGGCTCTGGAGAGTTCGGCGGCATTCAAGAATGTTTTCGTGCAGCCGGTGAGCGGCAATGCCGGCACGGCGATCGGCGCCGTCCTCGAAACCTGGCACGGAACGTTCAAGCAGCAGCATCGCGTGGCCTTGGAAACGCTGTGCCTGGGTCCGGCATACAGCGCTGCCGAAACCAAGCAGGTGCTGGAGAATTGCAAACTGCGATTCCGCTACCTGCTCACCACAGAGGAAGTGATCGATACCGCCGTGGCGCAACTCAGCGACAACAAAATCGTCGCCTGGATGCACGGCCGCATGGAGTTCGGCGCGCGCGCGCTGGGCAATCGCAGTATTCTGGCGTCGCCGCTCAACCCGTACTCCACCGAGAATCTCAACATCTTTATTAAGCACCGCGAGCCTTTCCGCAAGTTTGCCGCTTCGGTGCCGTCCGAACTGGCGGCGGAGTATTTCGACGTCGGGCCGAACGCACGGTACCTTTCGACGGTGGGTCTTGTGAAGCCGCAGCATCGCGAGCGATTTGCCGCCGCCATGCTGGCCGGCGACCGCGTGCGCGTCCATACCGTGGATCGCGAAGAGAATCCGCTGTACTGGAAATTGCTGCATGCCGCCGGCAAGGCTACGGGTCTGCCGGTGCTCTACAACACGTCGTTCAACCTCTTTGGCGAGCCCTTGGTCTGCACCCCGCGCGACGCCGTCCGCAGTTTCTACTCATCGGGCATCGACGCCATGTTCGTCGGCCAATTCTTCTTGCAGAAGTAGCGTATGGACGCCCAACAGGAATGGCTGGCGGCGGCGCGCACGGCCATGGAGATCGAGAGCGAAGCGATTGCGCAGGCCGCGATGCGTCTGGATGGCGGCCTGATCCGCGCGGTCGAACTGATCGTCGCGCATCCCGGCAAGGTGGTGGTCACCGGCATCGGGAAGAGCGGCTACATCGCGCGAAAGATGGTGGCGACGTTGTGCAGCACCGGGACGGCGTCGGTCTTCCTGCATCCCGCCGAGGCGATGCATGGCGATCTCGGAATTTACACGCCGGGCGATCCGACGGTCTTCATCTCGAAGAACGGCGCGTCGGCGGAGTTGATGGCGCTGGTGCCGCTGCTGCGCCAATTCCATTCACCGCTGATCGGGATTCTGGGGAGCACGTCGTCGCCGCTGGCCGGGCACCTCGATGTGCTGCTCGATGCGTCGGTGGAGCGCGAGGCCGACCCCAATAATCTGGCGCCCACTGCCAGCGCGGTCACGGCCTTGTCGATCGGTCATGCGCTCGCCATCGGGCTGATGTGCGCGCGCAAATTCACGCCTGAGGAATTCAGCCGCTTCCATCCCGGCGGACAGCTCGGCCGCAATCTCCGCCTCAGCGTGAGTGAGGCGATGCATAGCGGCGACGAGGTGGCGTTCGTCGCGCCCGATGCGTCGTTGAAGACGGTGATCATCGCGATGACCCGCTGTCCGCTCGGAGGCGCCTGCGTGGTGTCGCCGGACGGCACGCTCGCGGGCTTCATCACGGACGGCGACCTGCGCCGCGCCCTCACCAATCACGACGATATCCGCGACCTGCGCGCCGCCGACGCCATGTCGCGGACCCCGGTGACGATCGGTCCCGCGGCCAGTCTGGCGGAAGCCCTGGAGCGCATGGAGCGCCGGACCTCGCAAATCTCCGTGCTGCCGGTGGTCGACGGCGCGGGTCGGGCGTTGGGACTGCTGCGGATCCACGACATTTACTTAGGATCGAGGTGAGAAGAAGGAGGCAGGAGCCAGGAGCCTCGCATTCTGACTTCTCTCCGCCGCCGTGATGTCGCGGACCCCGGTGACCCTAACCCGGATCCACGAGATCTATGTGGGATCGAGGAGACCGGAAACTGCCGCGCCTCCTGTCTCCTGTCTTCTGTCTCCTGCCTCCTTCTTCCCGTCACAATTCCACCGGCGGCGGTGTTGAGTTAATGTGAACGCAGGCCGAGCACTCGACCGGATGCAGATTCAGGCTGAGCCCTTCGATTTCGACGAGTTCTTTCATGCTCACTATGCGCGGATCGCGCGGGCCATCGCGCGTGTGGTGGGGGACCGTGCGCGTGCCGAGGATCTGGCCGCCGAGGCGTTCTGGAAACTCTGGCGCCGGCGCGAGGCCCATGGCGAAAAGGCCGGGGGTTGGCTCTACCGTACGGCTGTCCGGCTGGCGCTGAACGAGTTACGGGGCAGTCGGCGGCGTACCCGTTACGAACAACTGGCCCCGGCCAGCGCTGCTTTTCCGACGCCCGAAGAGGCTCGCGCCGCCGCCGAGGAGCGCGAGCAGGTGCGCCGCGTGCTGGCAGCCCTGAGTGAGCGCGATGCCGAAATTCTGCTGTTGCGCGCCAGTGGACTGGCCTATACCGAAGTGGCTGCTGCGCTGGACCTGAATCCATCGTCCGTCGGGACCATGGTCAGCCGCGCCCAGCAGGCCTTCCGAAAGGAGTATCTGAAACAGTATGGCGAACGATGATTCCAACGATGGGTTCAACGACAGCCGTTGGGTGGACGAACGCCTGGCCCGCCTGGACGCCGGGCCGGACTGGAATCCCGACCCGGTCCGAGCCATGGCGATTTTGCGTGAAAAGAAGCGCATGGCCCGGCGACATCGCATCGAATGGACGATCGCCAGTGTGGCCGGCGCGGCCGCCTGCATCCTGCTGGTGATACTCCAATCTCCCGGCGCCTGCGCCATGCCCCGCGGCTGTCCCGCGGAGGTGGTCCGGCCGTCGGGCGCACCGCTGCCGGCCGTCGCCAGTTTTAAGCAGGTGGGATCGACCACTGCTCCGATCGTCTGCGAGGTGTATACCGACTACGAATGCCCCTCCTGCGCCCTCTTATATAAGGAGACCATTCCTCTGATGATGGAGCAGTATGTGAAGACCGGGAAAGTCCGTCTGATTCACCGGGATTTCCCTCTCGCTCGCCACCAGTACGCGCGCGCCGCCGCCCGTTGGGCCAACGCCGCCGGGGCGATTGGCCGATACGACGTGGTGGTGGGCCAGATCTTCCGCACGCAGGCCGTCTGGAAGCTCGACGGCAACCTGGAACCGCAAATAGCACAGGTACTTACGCCGGATGAAATGCAAAAGGTCCGGGCGACCGTGGGGAGTGCGGCCTATGTGGACAACACGGTGGATGGCGACCTGGCGAGCGCCGGTGCGGACCACGTCAGTCAGACGCCGACGTTGGTGATTGTGGCGGGTGGACAGCGCCGTCCCATCCAGGGAGTGCCTCAATTCGCCACGCTCAAGGCCTACCTGGACGGCCTACTGGCGCACTGACAGGTGTAAACGCAGTGAGGAAATATGCTACTCGCTCTAAATAGCTAGATGCAAAGAGGTTGACAAACTGGGCAATAACCCCCACCCTAGAGGTGATAGAGGTGCTAGATGAAGCCGATCTGGGTTGTATTTACGGCATTACTCCTGGTGCTGGTCGCCATTCCGGCATCGGCGCAGCCCGTGATTTCCGCGAAATCCGGGATGGTCGCGAAGGTTCAAGGCACGGTCTTCCTGGGAGATCAGGCACTGGAAGACTCGGCCACGCACTTCCCCGATATTAAAGAAAAGCAGATCGTGCGGACCGAAGACGGTCTGGCTGAGATCCTGCTGACCCCCGGCGTGTTCCTCCGTCTGGGTGAGAATAGCTCGATCCGAATGGTGAGCAATCGCCTCATCGATACGCGAGTCGAACTGTTGACCGGGTCGGCGGTGGTGGAGAGCGATGACGTGGTGAAGGATACCAACGTCACCATCGTCTGCGCGGGCGGCTCTGTGACGATGCCCAAAGCGGGCATCTATCGTTTCAATACGAATCCGGCTCAGCTCAAAGTTTACAAGGGCACTGCCGATGTGGAACTGGGCGGACAGCGCAGCAGCGTGGGCACCGGCAAGATGGTCATGCTGACCGGCGATTCGGCGGCTCTGCAACATTTCGATACCGACGAAACGGACTTTCTGGATCACTGGAACCGCCAGCGGAGTGAATATGTGGCCATGGCCAATGTATCGGCCGCCAAGTCCCTGCTGAGTTCCAGCAGCACGTACTCGGGTCTGGGATGGGGCACGGGCACTCCCTGTATGGGCGCTTGGGGCTTCAATAGCTATTACGGCATGATGACGTACATCCCTTGCAGCGGCTACCTGCGGAATCCTTACGGCTACACGTACTGGAGCCCGTTCACCGTGATGCGCGCGTATTATGTGCCGACGTACGCTCCGGTCTACTCGGGCGGCAACAACAATGGATTCGGCCGCAGCGGGTTGGGCTACAACACGGCTTCGGCGACGTCCTCGGGCTATTCGGGCGTGATGTCCTCTTCGCCCTCGGTGAGCAGCGCGGCGCCTGCCAGTTCGGCGGCGTCCACCTCCTCGGCTGCGTCATCGTCGGCTTCGGCCGGACATGGCGGAGCGAGCAGCGCAGGCGGACGGCGGTAGATTTTAGGGAATCCAAAAGGGCCGGTTCGGGACACCCCCGGACCGGCCCTTTTTATTTGAAGACTAAATGGCGTGGCGCAGGGGACGATAACGACGGCTGGCGCGCAGCCCGATCAAGTCCGCTACCTTGCTCAACAGACTGGGCACATTCTCCGTGCAGACTGCCAGCATGGGACGGCGCTGCGGGGGATTGCGCCGCTTCATGGTGGATTCGTCGGCGGTGATCAGGGCGGTGGCCGGGCGATAATCCTTGACCCGCGCATAGGCCAGCACGGTTCTCCCGGCCGGTTGCGAACTGAATTCGTAATCGCTCAGGACCAAGGCGTATCTGCCCGCATCCAATTTTGTTACGGCTTCCGATGGAGTGGCGGCGACGTCCACCGAATAGCCTGCCGCCTGTAACAAGGTTCGCAAGGCAAGTCGCGCCGCCAAATCGCCGTGGACTACCAGGACCCTGGCGAGATTCAGCGGCATGCCGTGCGCGCTCCCCGGCGAGCTTGCTAGCTTATGCATTGCTGTTCCAGTTCAACTTTAACCGATAATGGCTAAATCTCAGCCATTAAAGTTTGCTGCTACCAGTCGATCTGGGCAGGGAAGTACTCCGCAACCAGATCGTCATAATAGGGCTTCACTTCCTTAAGGTCGGGACGCTCGCGGCCTTTGGAGTAGAGGTCGTAAGGATTGAACTTGCGGACCCACTCAAACATGCGCTCGTCATGGTCGTTCATGAGGTGGCGATAGGCGCCGTGCTTGTGGGCGGGATAGAACGAGTGGTAGCGCAGCATGTATTGCGCCGGTTCGGGCAGGTAGCTTTTGGTGACCTGATAGATGTACTCGTCGTGTCCCCAGGAAAGCTGCACGTTGTCCAGGCCGCAGTGCGGCTCGTAAATGCCGCAAGGGGTCTGGTATTCGGCCACTTTGGCGTCGGGATTGGCGGCGAAATATTCCGGGAAGACCACCTGATCGCTCCAGGCGCAGCCCACCGGGAAGGTGTCGCCCACCACGGCCCATTGCGGTTCGCCGTAGAGGCAGAGCACTTTGCCCAGGTCGTGGAGAAAGCCGGCGAGCACGAACCAGCGTTCGTGGCCGTCTTTGCGAATGGCCTCGGCGGTCTGCAGCAGGTGTTCGATTTGGGTGAGGTCGGTATCGGGATCGCTGTCGTCCACCAGTTGATTCAGGTACTCGGCGGCTTCCCAGATGCTTTGCTTTTTGCGGCGAAGGGGCAGATACTCGGCGCGTTTGGCGGCCACGAAGTCCACCGTTTGGCCGGCGTGATTCAGACGGTAAAACTCGGCGACGCCCGGATTGGCTTCCGCCGAATAGTTGCGGAATTCCTCTTCTTCTTTCCCCGGTTGGTAGCGCGAAGCTACAAATTCATCCCACTCCTCAAGTCGCTGCATACCTCTATGGTAACTCCTGAGAGAGCCGGTTTTTTATCTCCATATCAAGATAATTGGCGGTACGATAGCTGTATGCCTACAAGCGCCACGCATCTCTGGTTGATTCTGTGGAAAGCCTACGAATCGGTGGCCGAGCATGCCACGCGGCATATCCGGGGACTGGGGATCGGGGATTCGGATTTCGCCGTTCTGGAGGCGTTGCTGCACAAAGGACCGCTGCCCGTGAATACAATCGGAGGGCTGGTGCATTTGACCAGCGGGTCCATCACGGCGGCGGTAGACCGGCTGGAAGCCAAGGGACTGGTGGAGCGGCAGAACGACGCCTCGGACCGTCGTGCGCGGATTGTCCATTTGACCGCGGCGGGCCGGAAGCTGATTTCCTGCGCCTTCGCCGATCACGAAGTTGCGATGGAGCGGGCCTGCGCGGGGCTGAGTCCACAGGAGCGGAATCAGGCGGCGGCGCTGCTGAAGAAACTAGGTCTGTCGGCAAAAGCCGCCCTTGAGTAGGATAGGCTTTAGCCTGTCCGGAGCGATCAGTTGGAGAGGATGATCTTCGCGCTGCCGCAGTCCGACATGTACTTCGTCATGCCGCTGGTTTCCAGGCGGACTTCCACGGGCTGCCATTTGTGGATCGTTTGCGAGAGCGCGGCGCGGAATGCCAGTGAGTTGCCATCGCGACCCTTGGCGCGGCGCACCAGCACCACTTCCGTGCAGTTCGCCAGAACGTCCGCCGACGGCCTGGAGAGGTTGTCCGTGAACGCCACCACAATCTGATCGCGATGATGGTTGGATCCCGGCGTCCGTCCGCGCAGCGCCGGAGTCGCCACCACCAGGCGGGGTTTCGACGATTGTTGGCCGCCCGGGAAGACCGCGACCGACCCGTTCGTGAGCGCCAGAAAGCTCTCTTCCGGCCAGCAATTCGTAGTGGCCGGACCACCCTGGACGGCGATCGACGCCGCCGCTTCCAATGCCTGCCGCGCCGCGCCGCTGGTCTCGGCCAACAGTTTCAAGCGCAGCATGGCCTGGTCCCACAGCCTGCGGAACAGCCTGGCATCCGCCACGGCGCGCGCCAGAAAACGCAGGTAATTGATCTCCAGGATGCGGTCCAGTTCCGCCGCATCGTAATAGCGCGACGTGGTGGCGCGATGGCGATGTTCCACCACGGCTCCATCGACGTACACCGAGGGCCAGCCGCGCTGCCAGGCGCGATAGCCCAGGTCGAGATCCTCCACGTAGGCCGGCTCGTAGATCTCGTCCAGGCTGCCGAGGGCGCGCAGTTTGGCGGCGTCGTAGACGGAACAGCCGCCGCTGCCGTAGAGCACCCACGTCAAGTCTTCGCCGGGAAACGGCTCGTCGCAGCGGAGCGGAAAATCCGTCTCGGTCTCTTGCGCCATCACCGCCTTGCCGGTCTCTTCACGCCGGACTCCGGCGGGAAAGCGGATCTGCGCCGTGGCGCAAAACAGGTCGGGAATCCGATCGAACGCCGCCCCGAGACTGCCGAAAAATCCTGGCTCGATCCGCATGTCGTTATTCAGCAGGCAGACATGCGAATAAGCGGCGCGAGCGATGCCGCGATTGACCGCGCGAGCGAAAGAGAGCGGTTCCGGCGACACGTCCACTTGCGCCTGCGGCCACTCCTTGTGCAGCCAGGCCGCCGTACCGTCGTCAGAGCCATTGTCCACCACGATCGTCTCGGCCGCGATCTCCGCCAGGTCGGCTTGGATTCCGGGCAGTTGCGCGCGCAGCAGTTCCTTGCCGTTGCGCGAGGGAATGACCAGAGAAACGCCGGGCGTCAGTTGCCGCTTATCGGCCTCCACGGGCAGCGGAGGCTGCCTGTGCGGCCGCAATCTTCCGGCAATCCGAGCCACGTGATAGCGAAAAGCGGCGTTCATGTTTATACCAACAGGTTCCGCTGCGGCGGACACGGTGTCGACGAACGGACTTGATCCCAAAGCGCCAGCGCCTGTAGCGCAAAGCCGGTCGAAACGGGATTAATGTGCGGCAGCCATGCGCCCTGACGCCGTCCGAAGTAGAAGCCGCCGTCGATTCGCGGGTCGTCACTCGCCGCCTGAAATTCGGCCAGCCGGGAGGCCTCGCGTTCGGCGGCTACCGTGTCGAGGGGCGCTACGCCCAGCGAGCCGGCATACAGGCGGACGCGGAGCAACTGGGCCAACACGTCGCTGCGCTCGAACTCGGGACTGATCTGGTTCAGATAGTGCGCTACCCGTTGGATGCCGTCCGGGAAGATGGCGGCGCAGCGGCTATCGGCGGCGCAGGCCAGCATGCCTTCGAGGAAGTAACAGTATGCGTGCAGGCGGTCCATCACCTTCAAAGGGTCGGGATGGCCGGGCAGAAACTGGCAGTGCGTGAGCAGCGAATATTCGAGCACGCGCTCGTAGGGTTCGCGGAATGCAGCGTCGCCGGTAGCCTCCGCAAGGTCCCACCAGGCCATCGCGGATTTCAACTGGTAGCAGCCCGCGGATTGCGACCAGCGCAGCGCATCGCGCGGCGTCGCGGATTTTTCCGGCAGTCGCAGCACCGGGTGGAAATCGGCATGCGGAGAAAGAAAATCGACGGCCATCTGCTTGCCGAGGCAGACCGCCGAGTCCAGAAAATGCTCCTCGCCGGTAGCGCGCCACGCCGCCAGCAGGCCGCGCACAATGATGCCGCAATCGAAGAAATAGGTCTCGCCGGAACCGGCCTCGAAGGGCATGGCGGACTGGCCGCAGTTCCGATAGAGCTGAGTCAGGAAACAGGCGCCCGCCCTGGCCCGCTCCAGATACTGCTCCTCGCCGGTCAGCGAGTGCAAGTAGACGAGGGTGCTGACGGCGTAGCCGGTGATTTCGGTGGAGACAGGCAGATTGCGGTTGCTGTCAGCCCGGTAATAACGGGCGACGCCGCCGTTGGGCTCTTGAATGCCGGATTGGACAAGCCATTTCCCGGCACGTGGGATCAGGGGGAGCAAAATTTATCTTAGCATCCAGACTCCCGCGATCAGGGTCAGGATCGTGAGCGGCACACCCGCTTTCGCGTATTCCCAAAAAGAGATCTGGACCTCGCGGCGGGCCTTCTGCACCACAATGAGGTTGGCCACCGAGCCGAGGACGGTCAGGTTCCCGGCCAGTGTGGAGGCCATGGCCAGCGTGAGCCAGGCGTGCGTTGCGTCGGGCAGGTGCGGTACGAAACCCTTAAACACCAGGACCGCGGGGACGTTGCTCACCAGGTTGGAAAGCAGGGCGGCGAAGGCGGTCATGGGACCGGTGCGTTCCAGGTGAAAGCGCGAAGCCGCCATGAACAGGTCTCCGGGCACCGCCGTCTTCTCCAACCCCGCGACCACGATGAACAGGCCGATGAACATCACCAGCAGGCTCCAATCGATCTCGCGATAGACGCGTTCGGGCTTGAGACGGCGCGTGATCAGCAGGAGTCCGCCGGCGACGATCGCCACTTTGGGCACGGGCAAGCCGGCGAAGAAGAAGGCGATCATGGCCACGGAGGCGGCCACGCTCTTCCACATGAGCGGGCGGTGGACGCGCACCGGACGCGTGTCCACGTAGAGCGGCGTTTCCTGGCGGAACTCCGATTGGTAGACTACGGCGATCACTGCCACGGTCAGCACCAGGCCGACGACGGCGACCGGCGCCAGTGCCGCGGCGAACGCGCCATAGCCGATCCGCGAGAAACTGCCGATCATCATGTTCTGCGGATTGCCGGTGATGGTGGCGACGCTGCCGATATTGGCGGCCATGGCGACCGCCAGCAGGTAGGGCAGGGGATTGCGGCGCAGGCGCGTGGTGATCTCCAGAACCAGCGGCGTGAGCACCAGGCACATGGTGTCGTTGACGAAGAATGCCGAAAACAGGCCCGCGACGGCGACAATGCCGCTGAGCAGGGGCAGCGGGCGGTGGGCGTGCCGGACCACCCAGGCGCTGACCACGGTGAAGAAGCCCGAGAGCCGGAGGTTGGCCACCACGATCATCATGCCGAAGAGCAGCAGGATGGTGTCGTAATTGATGGCGGCCCAAGCCTCTTCGACGGTGAGCACATTGAAGGCGAGCATGAGACTGGCGCCGATGATGGCGGCGCCGGTCCGATCCACGCGGAATCCGGGAAGGCGGCCGATCGCCAGGACGAAGTAGGTGGCGGCAAAGATGAGGACGGGGGCGAGCACGAATCGCTCTATTGTCGCATCGCTCTCTTATCGCCGCATTCGGGGGCGGCAAAGGGCCGCCAGTGCGGCGCCGCACACAATGCCAACGGCAAGAGCAGCCGCCAGTCGACCGGTGCTTTCGAAGGGAATGAAGCGCGTGCCTTCGGGCGAGATCTCGATGGCGCCGCAGGGACGAGCCGTGATCCTGCCGCCTCCGCCG
>DASZMZ010000366.1:0-3884 GCA_035551455.1 Candidatus Sulfopaludibacter sp. | reverse complement strand
TTCCCGAACCTGGAACAGCCACGCTTTTAAGCTTAGGCTTCCTGGCGGGCTGGGCTGTCTACACGCAACGGTCGCGCAAACTGTCGAAACGGGCCGGCTAGCCCATACATAAGGAAGGGAACTCTCGTAATCCCCCTAGGTTAGTGACTAAATATGGTCACAAAGCGTAAAAAATGCCTGTCCTCTTTCATTTCCGTGATATCATGAGCTTTGACCGCCATTCTTGGCGTCCCTGTGTTTGCAGAACGCGGCGCATGCGTTCTTCCAGCAAACGGCTTCCTGGATCGACGGGGCAAAGGAGAAATGCGTTTTGAACTCCACGGCCTCACAACCAGTAACCGTGCGCTGGCTCACGGAAAACGGACCCAAGGAACTCGAGCTGTTGCTCCGCGCCGTAATTTTCCATCCTTCGACGCCCCTCCTGATTGCCGATAACGATCGCCGCTACTGGGAGGCCAGCGTCGGCGCCAGCAAGCTGTTAGGTTTGCCCCGTGAAAAAATCATCGAGCGCAGCCTGGATGACTTTGCAGTTCCCGAAATCAAACCGGTCATCTTGGAACGCTGGAGGACTTTTCTCGAAGAGGGCGAGCAGGTGGGAACGCTGCAGCTTTTGGGTCCGGACGGAGCGCCGCGGGATGTCGAGTACGTAGCGAAAGGCAACGTACTGCCGGTTCGCCATCTGCTTGCGCTTCGCGACAAGAGCGCCGCCGCCGCGCCCAACGCAGATCCTGCTCAAAACTCTATTCCGTCTTGGGTACAAGACTTCGCTCTCTCGCTTTTGGATGTTGATGGGCAAATCGTCGCCTGGTATGGCGGGTCCGAGCGCATCTACCAATACACCAGCGGCGAGGCTGTTGGCCAGAACACAACGCTTCTGTATGCCGAAGAAGACCTGCTGCAAGTGGCGATACAGGAAGAGTTAAAGCGGGCCGCGAACGAGGGTCATTTCGGCGCCGAAGGCTGGCACGTGAAAAAGGATGGGACCCGATTCTGGGCCAACGTAATCACCATGGCTCTGCGGAGCGAAAGCGGAGATTTACAGGGCCATGCCCGCGTGGTGCGCGATTTCAGCGACCGCCACAAACGGGATGAGAAGTTGCGGCGCAGCCGGGAACGCTTCCGCACGGTGCCGGCTGAGTCGACCATCGCAGGGGTGGTTGCCGGAGAATTCGACCGAATCCCTGAAGCCAACGACACCTTTCTCGACCTGGTCGGCTATAGCCGCGAGGATCTCCGGGCCGGCAGCTTGGTGTGGCCCGACCTGACGCCCAAAGAGTACGTCTGCCTGGATGAATTCGCGCACGAAGAAAGTCTGCGCTTCGGGGCGTGCACGCCCTTCGAAAAAGAGTTGATCCGCAAGGACGGGACGCGTGTGCCGGTGTTGGTCGCCACCGCCGTCCTGAAATTATCGCCTTTTCGCTGGATCACCTTCGTAACCGACCTGCGCGAGCGAGATCGCCAGGAGGACGTCGAAGGACAGGCCTTCGAAGTGACGCAAAGCTTCGAAGAAATTATAGGATCCAGCACGGCCATCAAACGGGTGATGGGACAGGTGGAAGTGGTGGCGCCGACCGACGCTACGGTATTGATCCTGGGTGAAACCGGAACCGGCAAGGAGTTGATCGCACGCGCGATCCATCGCATGAGTCCGCGGCGGAATCTTCCCTTCATCAGTTTGAACTGCGCGGCAATTCCCACCGGCCTGCTCGAAAGCGAATTGTTCGGCTATGAGCGCGGCGCCTTTACCGGCGCCCTGGGACAAAAGATCGGCCGCTTCGAAATGGCGCATCGCGGGACGCTGTTCCTGGATGAGGTGGGAGACATTCCCTTGGATCTGCAGCCCAAGCTGCTGCGCGCTTTGCAGGAGAAATCCTTCGAACGATTGGGCGGCACGCGAACCATACCTATCGACGTTCGGCTCGTCGCGGCCACCAACCGCAACCTCACCCAGATGATGGGCGATAAGCTGTTTCGCAGCGATCTGTATTACCGGCTGAAAGTCTTCCCCATCATTACGCCTCCGCTGCGCGACCATCCCGAGGACATACCTATCCTGGCGCGCTACTTCACCAAAAAGTACGCTGCCAAGATGGATCGGACCATTGACAAAATCCCGGCGGATACCATAAAGGCTCTTGCGAATTGGTCCTGGCCCGGGAATGTTCGCGAGTTGGAGAATTTCATGGAGCGGTCCGTAATCCTGTCGCGCGGTCCAAACCTGCGCGCGCCCTTAGCGGAATTGCGGGCGGACGCTCCGGAAGACGGCGGCAACTCTACCCTCGAAAAAGTGGAGCGGGATCACATCCTGCGGGTCTTCCGCGAAACCGGAGGAGTGATCAGCGCCGCCGCCAACCGTTTGGGAATGCCGCGGACCACGCTGAACGCCATGATGAAAAAACTGGGCATCTCTCGGGCCGACCTTTAGCGCGGATGTAATCGGCGCCGCGTGCCAGCCCGATCATTTCCAGGTCGCAAACATGGCAACGCTCGCTGCCGTCATCACTACCACCGTGGTCCATCCTAGTCCGGCCAGCCAGCGTGAGTTGGCTCGCGTTCCCATAATCGCGCGGTTGCTGGTCAGAAGCAGCAGGATCACGATGAGCGGGGGCGCTAGAACGCCATTCAGAACTGCCGACCAGAACAGCATGGATACGGCATTGAAACCCGCGTAATCCAACATCAGCCCCAGTCCCAGGCCGACCGCGATCACTGCATAGAATCCGCGTGCGGTGCCTGCCTGGTCTGCTAAAGATCCACGCCACCTCGCGCCCTCGGCGACTGCATAGGCGCTTGATCCGGCCAGCACCGGTACGCCCAGCATTCCCGCGCCGATCAGCCCCAGACTGAAAAGCCAGTAAGCGCCCTTCCCCGCCAGAGGACGGAGCGCTTCAGCAGCATCCTGCGCGGTCGAAATCGTCGTCTTGCCGTGGGCATGCAAGGTCGCCGCCGTGGTCAAGATAATGAAGTACATAATAAGGTTCGAGAAGAACATCCCGGTGATGACGTCGTTGCGGGATTTTCGCAGCTCGGCAGTGGTGGCGCCTTTTCTCTCCTCCACCGTCCACGCCCCATGTTTCCGCTCTTCCTCTACCTCCTGAGATGCCTGCCAGAAAAATAAGTAAGGAGAAATCGTAGTTCCGAAGATGCCGACCAGGGTTGCCCAATACTTCGCGGACCATTCGATTTGTGGCACGAACGTCGCGTGAAGAACCGCTGCCCAATCCGGTTTCGCTAAGAACGCCGCCAGGACATAGGAAAACAGAATGAGCGTCATCCATTTAAAGATGCGCGCGATCATATAGTAGGACCACCAGATCAGGAAGGATCCGATAACCACGGCATAGATCGGCGTCCAGTACATGCCGTTAATGCCGGTTATCAACTCCGTGACCTTCCCCATGCCGCCGAGGTCGGCGCCGATGTTCACGGTGTTCGCGATCACAAGCAGGGTGCAGGCACCCCATAAGACCCATCGCGAATAGTGCTGCCGGATCACGCCCGCGAGACCCTCGCCCGTAACCATGCCCAGGCGCGCGCACATCATCTGTACCGCTGTCATCAGCGGAAAGGAGAAGATCGCAGTCCACAAGGGCGCGTAGCCGAACGCCGCGCCGGTGACGGAATAGGTGGAAATGCCGGAGGGATCGTCGTCCGCGGCGCCGGTAATCAGGCCAGGCCCCAAACGGCTGAAGAACCTCCGGAATCGTATAGGCCCGAGGAGTGGCCTGTCGATTTTGGCTTGCCGGTTTTTGATCATCGGCGCACGGAGGGTTTCAAAAAAAGGGCATGAAGCAAACCAGCGAGGTATCTAAATCGCGCGCCGGCCGCTCACCAGATTGACTACCACCAGGATCAGGGCGACAACCAGCAGTAAGTGGATGAGG
>DASZMZ010000365.1:0-121597 GCA_035551455.1 Candidatus Sulfopaludibacter sp. | reverse complement strand
ACGAAGGCATTCGAAACTCCGCCGCTGCCGGTGACCGAGGGGATGGATCCGAAGTCGAAGGCGGTGCCGCTGCGTTTCAGTCTGGCGCTCAGCAAACTGCAGCCGGGCAAATACGACTGCCAGGTGACGGTGCTGGATCCGACGAGCTCGAAGGCAGCCTTCTGGCAGGCGCCGGTAGTGCTGGTTCCGTAGGGAGGCCTCGCTATCTGCCCTTGCCCGAAAGACCGATGGACTGCGGCGAATTGGCGGCGTTGTCTTTGAGACTGACGGACGCGCTCCGATTGCCTTTGCCGGTGGGCTTAAAGACCACCGAGATCGTGCACTTCGCTCCGGCCGCTACCGACGTTCCGCAGGTATTGGTCTGAGTGAAATCGCTGGCATTCGAGCCGGTGATGGTGATGCTGGTGACGCTCAGGGCTCCGCTTCCGGTATTGGTCAGAGTCACAGCCTGCACCGGGCTCGAGGTCCCCACGGTCTGGGTGGCGAAACTGAGCGAAGCGGGGCTCAACGAGACGGCCGGTGACGTCGCGGCGGCCACGGTGATGGTGGCGTCGGTATTCCAGTAGTAGTTGTGAGCCCAGGTGGAATCGAAGACGCCGACATCCACGGAGTAGACGCCGGCGGGCAGATTCGATGCGGGCGTCCAGGTGTACGAGTAGGGCTGGCTCTGGCCGCCGGTGAAATTCTGCGCGCTCCACACCTGGGTAGCGACGGCCGTGCCGCTCGCATTGAAAATCTGCAATTCCACGTTCCCACCGGTGAGGGTGCCGGTGCCGGTATTCGTCACGGTGAGCGAAATGGGTGCGCTGCCTCCGGGGACGACTTGGGAGGGTGCGGTAGCCGACGAAGTGAAGGACAGCGAAGAGGTCACGCTGATCGTCCCGGCCGACGCATTCCAAGCCCACTGCTGCCAGGTGGAGCTGAAGACTCCCACCTGAATGGTGTACGCGCCCGATAGAGTCGGGGTGAAGGTGAGCGCATAGTTCTGCAACTGCTGCGGGGCAAAATTCTGGCCCGTGAAATTCTGTAGCGCGGCCGAACTGCCGTTGGGATCCAGCACCATGATCTGGACATTTCCATTGCTCAGGCTGTTGGCCGTACAGGTGACCGCGGCGTGAACCGTGGTGGCGGTACCCTGCACGTCGGGATTCGGCGACGCAGTTGCCGACGACGTGAATGTGGGAGGCGCGATGGGCGTGACGCCGAGTTCCGCGGAGTTGGGTCCGGTGCCCGCGGAATTGACTCCCGCCACGACGTAGTAGTAAGTGACGCCGTTGGTGAGACCGGCATCAGCGTAGGCTGCCGCGGTGGTAGTAGCGAGCGTGGCATAGGGTCCGCCGCTGACGGTAGCGCGCCCGACGGTGTAGCTGGTGGCGCCGCCACCCGGGGTCCACGTAAGGTTGACTGTGCCACTACCCACGGTGGCCGTGAGGCCGGTGGGCGCGGTCGGCAGCGACGTGATGGTTCCTGCCGGGATCACATAGAGAGTGATGCTCTGCGACGGCAGGGTAGCTGTGATCGCGTTATTGGCGACGGTCACGCTGCCGAGCGGCGTGATCGACGATTGGCTGGCCGACGAGATCTGGTAGGCATGCGCCGTACCGCTATTGGAGAAATTCGCCAGGCTGAGCGTGACCGGCGTTGTGCCCTGCTGCTTATTGATCACCATGATGGTGAGGGCTCCGTCCGACGAGCGAACGGCGGCGAAGGACGAGAGATTGTCCGGATTGGCCACGGCGGCAGACACACTGGTATCGCCGAACGTAGAGCGGTTGCCATCGTAATTGCGGTACATCTGGAGCGCGAGGTAAGTGGGCGAGGGATTCGCGGGGACCGTCCAGCGGGTGGCCATGTCCAGCCCTTCCCGTCCGAAAATGCCCAGCACGTCGGCCTGCGTGGTGGCGCCGTTGAGGTGGGCCTCGTCGCCCCAGTTGTACTCGGTGATGCCGGTCTGCAGACCGGGGTAATACTGATTCACCCAGCCCTTCAGCGTGGGGATGAGATTGACGATCCCGCCGTCGATGCCCACCTGGTTGAGCCAGGACGGGTCCACGTAGTTGGGATCCCAGAGCACACGGGTGGACTGATTGCGCGTCTTCTGGCCGGCCAGTGAATCGTCATCGCTATTCGAAAGTTCCTGCGGATAGTAGTGGACGCTCAGGACGTTCAGAAGCTGGGTGCCGGTGGTCTGCTGGTAGGCCTTGAGCTGCTGTAGGAGCCAGGGGTAGTAATAGATGTGGTTGTGCGTGTTGTAATCCGACCCGCTGGCGCCGATGCCATTGGTCTGGTCGTAACCGCTCAGGAACATGGCCCACCAGCCCCACTCTTCGGGTCCCACAATCTGGGCGTTGGGGTCGAGTCCGCGCACGGCGGCGGCATAGGTGACGAAGTCGTTGTAGAGTTCGTTGTAAGTCACGGGGGAAGGGTGGATGTCGCGGTGGGTGGAGTTCCAGAGCGAGGGCTCGTTGTCCATGATGTAATATTTCAGTCCGCCGGCCGAGGACGCGCCCCATGTATTGACCAGGTGCTGGACCCATCCCTGCTGAATGGAGACCGCGTTGGGGGTGTTGGCGTCGAGCGGATTGTTTCCGGTAATGTTCTTGCCAGTGGCGGAACTGATGCCGTTGCCGGCATCGGGCTGGTATAAGTCGTGGCCGGTCTGGGCTCCGTACTTCGCAATCGAGAAGGACCACGTCATGGCGCCGTTGCTGCCCAATTTGGCCAGGTAGTCGATCATGGGGATGGTCAACAGAGGTTGCGCGCCCACATTGGCGGAGCGGGTCTGGGTGATGAACGAATCGCCATCGTAGCCGGCAGTTTGCGGCGGATCGAGAATGCTCTCGAAATACCAGTCGCTGGCGTGGTTCGTGGCGTTGATCTGCCAGTTGTAAGTGCTGGTGGCATTGCCGCCGCTTCGATTCAGACTGAAGTTGGTGACCGACAGGTCCGTCTGACTGCCGAAGGCGAAGCCATAAATATTCGGACTGATGGGATGCCGCGCGGCATTGGCGTCCACGTTCACAGTGGTGGCGGCGTTTTGGGCTCTCAGCGGAGCCACGATAAGAAAGAGCGGCAGAAGTACGCGAGTCAACGACATGGAAACACTCCCTCTTTGGGGATTCGCCACGCGGCCGTTGCCCTCCCGCGGCACCCTCCCGGCCACATAACGTTGTTCCAGTATACGGCGGTCCGGCGATTCCCACTTTGGGGATGGTACTAACGTTGGTGGACGGGCTACCCGTAAGCGCACAGCCGCACAAGAGAGGCCTGACTCACTTATAACTGGGGTCTAAATCGAAGATAATGTGCTAACATTCAACCCGCATGATTTGAGTGTACCTATGACGGACGACCCTTCGGAGCAGACCGAAGGTTGCCTGGACGCAACCAAATCGATGAGCGATGCCGGACCTGGAACCGCTCCGTCCGAGCCGCGGCAACTGCGGACGAGTGACGTTTTGAGCGGTCGTTTCACGATTGTCCGTTTCCTGGCGCGCGGTGGGATGGGCGAGGTTTATGAGGCTGCGGACAGCCACTTACAGAACAAACATTGCGCCCTGAAGATACTGCGCAAAGAGATTGCCGCCGACCCGGTGGTCCGCCAGCGGTTTGAACGCGAGGTTCTGCTGGCCAGGGAAGTGGCGCATCCCAACGTTTGCCCCACGTTCGATTTGTTCCGGGAAGACGGTCCGGACGGCCCCATTCTGTTTTTGACGATGCGGCTGCTGCGGGGCGAATCCCTTTCCGCGCGCTTGCACCGGGCCGGAGCCGTCTCCCCGGAGGCGGCCTTGCCGATTGTCCGCCAGATGGCGCAGGCGCTGGGAGCAGCGCACCGCGCCGGTGTGATCCACCGCGACTTCAAGCCCGGAAATGTGATGCTGGAAGGGACGGGCCCGGAGACGCGGGTTTCGATCACGGATTTCGGCCTCTCGCGAGCCTACAAAGCCGACCATACCCTGGCCGAGACGGGACGGATTTCCGGCACGATCGGCTATATCGCGCCGGAATTGCTGCAGGGCGCGACGGCTACACCCGCGGCCGATATCTACGCGTTCGGCGTGGTGGTCCACGAGATGCTGACCGGGCGGCGTCCGGAGTTCAAGCCCGGCACCAGGCGATTTCAGCCCCCCAGTCATTTTGTGGCGGCACTGCCGCGGGTCTGGGACCGCCTGGTAACGGGATGCCTGGAAGGCGACGCGTCCAAGCGGTTTCAATCGGCGGACGAAGCCCTGGGCATCCTGGAGCCGCAGAGCTTTTCAACCAGGAGCGTACAGTTCCGCGCGCCGATGTCGCGCCGGCGGCGAGCGGCCCTCGCGGCGGCGGGAGCCCTGACGCTCGGAGCGGCCTGGTGGCTGGCTGTGCCGGCGCTGAATTCACTCGTCAACCCGCTCCCGAAGAAGCGCTTTGTCGCCCTGATGGAATGGCCTCCGCAACCCAATTCTCCCTACGGAAAACTGCTGAAGAACGTCCTTTCGACCACCGGCAACCGGCTGGCGCGAGCCGAATCTTCCACCAAGGACCTGCTGGTGATCTCGCCGGGTGACGTCACCGGTCAGACGCCGCCCAAGGGTCCTGTGGATGCAGTGGGGGCGCTCGGAGCGAATCTGGTACTGGCAGCCTCGGCCGCTCCGGCGCGCGGGGGCGTCACCTTGTCGCTGCAATTGCTGGACGCGGCCACGCAGAAGGTGTTCCGCCACGACGAACTGACTGTCGCCGCATCCAGACTCGGGCAATTGCCCGACTTGGCGGCAAGCGCCAGCGCCCGTCTGTTGGAAGTACGGGAAGTTCGGAACTCCGCCAAGGAAGTGGACGAGATCGGCAGTCTGCCGGCCCCGGCCTACCTGACGTTCACCACAGCCGAAGAGTTGATGGGCCGGCCGAACCGCGCAGGGTTGGACGACGCGATTGAAGCCTACCAGAAGACTCTGGACCTGGCGCCGCAATTCGCCCAGGGGTATGCCAAGCTGGCGATTGCCTACGTGCAGAAATTTCTGAAGACGCAGGACCGGGCTTTTCTGGGCCTGGCGCGCCGGAATGCGGACCTGGCTCTGAAATATAAGCCTGGGTCGGCGCAAGTGCTGCTGGCGGAAGCGCTGGTGGACGTCAATTTGGGGCTCACCCAGCAGGCCATCGACGAACTGGGCAGGGCGCTGCAACAGGATCCCAAAGATCCGGCCATCCTGGTGGCTAAGGCGCGCGCGCTGCGGGATCTGGGCCGGCGGGCCGAGGAAGCCGACGTATACCGCAGCATTCTGGCGGATCGCCCGAATTACTGGCCCGCCTACAACGAACTGGGTTGGGTGCTGTACCGCCAGGGCGACTATCAGAAGGCCGCCGACACTTTCGCGGAAGGCTCCGCCGTGGCGCCGAAGGTAGCCATGCTGTTCGTCAACGTGGGCACGATGAATCTGCTGCTCGACCGGAAGAAGGAGGCGGAGGCAGCCTTCGAGAGCAGCCTGGAGCGGCTGCCGAATGAGCTCGCCTATCAGAATCTGGGCTCCATCGCCTTCTCGGCCGGCAACTATCGCAAAGCTCTGGACTATTACACGAAGGCGCGCGACTTGAGGCCGTCCAGCGACAGTTCCTGGCGCAATATCGCGGACTGCTACGCCATGCTCGGCGACGCGCGTCAGGAAAAAGAGAGCTACGCCAAAGCCGCCGAACTGGTGGCCAACAATCTTCGCATCAATCCGAAGCCCGGAGCGCTCTGGATGAACCAGGCCTTCTACCAGGCGAAACTGGGCCAGCGGACCGAAGCGGAGGCGTCGTTGACCGAAGCCGAGGCACACGGCGCCACTGACATGCATTCGAAGTTCAAGAAGGCGCAGGTGCTGGCGGTGCTCGGGAAGAAGGAAGAGGCGCTCCGCCAGGTGCTGGAGTGCTTGTCCAAAGGGCTTTCGAAGACGGAAGTGGAACTGGCATTGGATTTGAAGGAAGTGCGGAACGATCCCCGGTACAAGCGCCTGGTGGCGCAGATCAGATCAGAAAACTGACCAGATAAAAAAGGACGACAACATGAAAACGCAGAAGCTCCTGAAGATTACCCTGGGCCTGGTAACGGTCTTGACGGGATGTACCCCGAATAAAGTGAACCTGGTGTATCTTCCCGACGAACACAAAGTAGTGCTGCATCCGGACAACGGCACGTTGCTTACCTGGAAGGATCCCGCGGGGCAGCCGGTAACAGTGACTTTCCCGTTCGGCAACCCCTGTAAGCCCGACAACGCAGCCGGCCAGTGCACGATCAACGTGCCAAATGCCAGAGTTCCTTATACTTGCCCCAACTGTGCGGACCCGGAGATCGTAGTGGGTACTGATATTTCGACGGGTCAAATACCGGCTGATCGTGACACGGCGACGGCGCCAACGGCCACCGTCTTCATGGGCTGCAACAGCAACCACGTCTCGATCTATCCCTCCACGGTTTCGATTCCCAAGGCTACGGTGGCGGCAGGCGCAACCATTCTGTGGGTTCCGGGCGGACTGACGCCGGTGGGCTCGGACTGGAAGGCGGATAGCTTCAGCGCTTCGATCTGCACCAACAGTCCGCCATTCAATCACGGCAACGCCATGTGCACACTGAAGACCGATCTGGCCGCCGGGTCGACCACATACGCCGTATCCGCGGCCTCCTGCAACAATACCAGCGCTCCGGGTACGATTACGATCACGCCATAGTCCGCCTGCTCAAGCGAACGGCCGCGCATTGAGACATAATAAGAGCGGTTTCTACCGAGGAGTAAGTATGGCTGATTCGTACGATCGCAGAGATTTTCTGAAAACCGTGGGCGCCACGGGTTTGACGCTGGAAGCGGCGAAGTCCGCGCTGGCAGCTAAGAGCACGAGCAAAGCGGCGACCGGCCGCGTTATCGGCGCCAACGACCGGATCAACATCGGCGTGATTGGCTGCGGCGGGCGCGGCATGGATGTGGCGCGCACCTTCACCGAAGTGGGCAACGCCGATAACAGTTGCCAGATTGTGGCCGTCTGCGACGTTTACGAAAAGCGTAAGCGGTTGGCCTCGGAACGCTTCAAGGCGAAGGGCTACACAGACTACCGCGAACTGCTGCAGCAGTCCGACCTGGATGCCATCTACATCGCTACGCCGGACCACTGGCATTGCAAGAATGCCATCGACGCCATGGATCACGGCAAAGACGTGTACCTGGAAAAGCCGATGGTGCACACCAATGAAGAAGCGCGCCAACTGGTCGCCACCGTGAAGGAGACCAAGCGGGTGCTGCAGGTGGGCTCGCAAACCACGTCGGCGGACATTTGGGCCAAGGCGAAGAAGGCGATTGCCGATGGCGCCATCGGTCAGATGCTGATGAGCCAGGGCTCCTACCATCGCAACTCGATCGAGGGCGAATGGAACTGGCCGATCGACGCCAACGCCGGTCCGGACGGCAAGGGCGACAACCATATCGATTGGGATCTGTGGCTCGGCTCGCAGTACAAACTGTCGCCCAAACGGGCGTACGATGCCGACCGCTTCTTCCGCTTCCGCAAGTATTGGGACTACTCGCTGGGAATCGCCAGCGACCTCTTCTACCACGTGATTGCGCCGCTGAATATCTGCTGGGATGAGCCGCAGTTCCCGGTGAAGGTGATGGCGACCGGCGGCATCTACGTGTTCAAGGAGAAGCGCGAGGTGCCGGACACCTTCCACCTGATGGCGGAATATGCCAAAGGCCACTCGCTGGTGCTGAGCTCTTCGATGGCGAACGATACCCACATTCCCGGATTGATTCGCGGCCACGAAGGCAGCATCATCATGGTGGAGCACGGCCAGTTCGAGCGCAACGTTCCCTACATCACGGTGAAGCCGCAGGTGAAGGGCGGCAAGGCCATCGGCGGAGAGAAGTACTCCGAAAAATTCGGCGTGAAGGACTACCAGATTCAGGTGGACCAGACCAACATGCAGACGGCGCACGTGAAGAACTTCCTGCACTGTGTGCGCACACGCGAGAAACCCCGTTTGGATGTGGAGACCGGCGCTAAGGCCGTGGTGGTGATCAACCTGGCGGCCCAATCCTATCGCGAAGGCAAAGTCATGTACTGGGACGAGAAGCACTGGAAGGCCACCGATAAGCCCGTCAAGGCCTGATCGTCGGCGAACAGCGTTTTCCCAGGAGCGAACAGCGGCGCGCGCGTAAGTGATGGAAATGCGCGCGCGCGCCGCGGAACATGGCGTGCTTTGACGGGCGCGGGAGGTACCATGCCCAACAAGGAACGCCTGCACGAAACTGTTACCGCGATGCCCACCCTGGAATACCTTGCCCAGCGCATTCACGAGGGCTGGAAGTTGTCCGGCCTGGAGTGGGAGCGCGAAACCGATGCGCCGTCCGCCCCCGCTGCGCCGCACAAGGATTGGGTGGAGGAGATTCCCTACGGCCTGCGCGTCTCTGACGATTGCACCCGCCTGGTGGAGAGCCTGCCCGAAAAAGAAACCATCATTCTGGCGCTCGACATGATTGTGGAAGACTGCCCCCTTTCGCGCGTGGCTGACGAGTTGACCCTGCGCGGATACCAGACGCGGGACGGCCGCGCGTGGACCCCCACGGCGCTCTTCAATCTGCTGCCGCGCATGATTCAAATGGGTCCGCGTCTCTTCACCAGCGAGCAATGGACGGCCCGCCGCAAGCGCCTGCCAAAGGTTGGGTGAGTGAGAGTTTGTAGTAAACTCTCACTCATATGAAGTCACGACGGTGTCTCCTCCTGGCGCTATTTTTGTGCGCCGGGTTAGCCGCGCAAACGGCCCCTAAAATTACCACCCCCAAGGAAGCGTTGGGTTTCAACCTGGGCGACGACTACATGATGGCGAATTACGCCCAACTGGAAACCTATTGGAAGAAGCTGGCCAGTGAAAGCGATCGCATGAAGCTGGTGAGCATCGGTAAATCCGAAGAGGGTCGCGACCAGTGGATGGCGATCGTCAGTTCGCCGGATAACATCAAAAACCTCGATAAATACAAACAGATTTCGCAGCGACTGGCGCACGCCGAAGGCTTGAATGATGATCAGGCCCACGAACTGGCGCGTCAGGGTAAAGCCGTGATCTGGATTGACGGCGGTCTGCATGCCACCGAGACAGTGGGATCGCAGCAGCTCATGGAAATGGTCTATCAGATGGTGAGCCGGACGGATCCGGAGACCATGCGGTTTCTGAACGACGATATCGCTCTGTTCGTGCAGGCCAATCCCGACGGGCAGGACCTGGTAGCCAACTGGTACATGCGCGGATCGGAAAATCCCAACGCGCCTCTGAAGCCGCCGCAGGAGCGTCGCAACGGCGGTCTGCCGCGCCTCTATGCGAAGTATGTGGGCCACGACGATAATCGCGACTTCTACATGTCGAACATGAAGGAGACCACCAACATGAACCGGCAACTGTTCATCGAGTGGTTTCCGCAGATCATGTACAACCACCATCAGACTGGTCCGGCGGGCGCGGTAATTTTCATGCCTCCGTTCCGCGACCCGTTCAACTACAATTTCGATCCGCTGATTCCGCTGGGCATTGAGATGGTGGGAACGGCGATGCACAGCAGGCTGGTGGCGGAGGGGAAAGGCGGAAGCGCCATGCGCAGCGGCGCCAACTACTCCACGTGGTGGAATGGCGGCTTGCGCACGGTCACGTACTTCCACAACATGATCGGGATTCTGACGGAGATTATCGGCGACCCGACGCCGATGACCATTCCTGTAGTGCCCAGCAAGCAGTTGCCGCAGGGCGACTGGCCGATGCCGGTGACGCCGGGTCCGTGGCACTATCGCCAGTCGATCGATTACGAGATTACGAATAATCGGGCCATGCTGGATCTGGGTTCGCGATACCGCGAGACGTGGCTGTACAACATCTACCGCATGGGGATGAACTCGATTGAAAAAGGCAGCAAGGATTATTGGACGGTGACGCCCAAGAGGATCGCTGCTCTGGAAGCGGCGGCAGCAGCGGAAGGCGGCACGGCAGCCGCCGGCGGTCGCGGACGGGGTCGCGGAGCAGCAGCAGCGGCGCCGGTTGCGGCGGGCGGCGATGCGGTTCCCGGCGGAGGCGGCGGTGGTGGTGGCGCATTCGGCGGGCGAGGCGGCGTTCCCATGGAACTCTACAACACCGTGCTGCACGACCCGAAGAAGCGCGATCCCCGCGGCTACATCATTCCTTCCGATCAGGCGGACTTCGCCACGGCGACCGAGTTCGTGAATGCGCTCCTCAAGAACGGCATCACGATCCTCAAAGCGACTGCGGCCTTCCCGGTGAACGGCAAGACTTACCCCGCGGGCTCGTACGTGGTGAAGACGGCACAGGCATTCCGTCCGCACGTGATGGATATGTTCGAGCCGCAGGATCATCCCAACGATTTCGCCTATCCCGGCGGTCCTCCCAACCGCCCCTACGACATCACGGGTTGGACGCTGGCGTATCAGATGGGTGTTGAGTTCGATCGCATTCAGGACGGCTTCGACGGACCGTTCACCAAGATCACGGGTCTGCTTCCTGCTCCGGCGAGCTCGATCACCGGACCGGCCACGCCCGCGGGATACCTGATCAGCCACGAGATCAACAATTCCTTCGTGCTCACCAATCGCCTGCTGAAGGCCAATTGCGACGTCTACTGGATGAAGAAGGAAATGTCGGCGGACGGCAAGGATCTGGGTACCGGCGCCATCTGGGTGCCGCATTCGGCCGCGGCCCGCACCATTCTCGACAAGGGCGCCAAGGACCTGGGCATTCCGGTGCATGCGATGGCCGGTAAACCCTCCGGCGACGCTTTAAAGCTGAAGCCCATCCGCATCGGCCTCTACGACAATTACGGCGGCTTGATGCCGGCCGGGTGGACCCGATGGCTGTTCGAGCAGTACGAAATGCCGTTCTCGATGGTCTATCCGCAGACGCTGGACGCGGGCGACCTGAAGAGCAAGTTCGACGTGATTGTCTTCGTCGGCGGCGCCATTCGCGGACAGGGCGGACAGGGCGGACGCGGCGGTGGTGGCGGTGGTCGCGGCGGCGCCGAGGCGATTCCGGAAGAGTACAAGGACAAGACCGGGAGCATCACGGCCGATAAGACGATGCCGCAGCTCAAGAAGTTCGTCGAACTGGGCGGCTCCATCGTGACCATCGGCAGCTCGACGGCGATTGCGGAGACGTTCAAACTGCCGGTGAAGAACTATCTCACGGAGATGGGTCCGGACGGAAAAGAGCGCGCGCTGCCGGCGGAGAAGTTCTACATTCCGGGTTCTCTGATGAAGATGAACGTGGACAATACGAATCCGTTGGCGTACGGAATGCCGAAGCAGGTGGATGTGTTCTTCGAAAACAGCCCGGTCTTCCGGCTGGAACCGACGGTGCAGATGCAGCACACCTCGCCGGTCGGTTGGTTCTCCGGCGCATCCACGCTGGATAGCGGCTGGGCCTGGGGCCAGCAGTATCTGGACGGCGGCACGGCGGTTGCGGAAGCCACGGTGGGCGAAGGCAAGGTAATGCTGCTGGGTCCGGAAGTGAACTTCCGCGATCAGCCGCACGCCACCTTCAAACTGCTGTTCAACGGCCTGTACTACGGCAACACCACAGCGGCGCCCCTGCACTAAGGGGTGCCACCCGGCGGCCGGCTCTTCATCTTCTATTTCGCCACGCCGCGATGCAGCGCCACGATGCCTCCGGTGAGGTATTCGAAAGCGACTGAGTGGAAGCCGGCCGCACTCATCGACGCCGCCAGTTGGGGCGCATTCGGAAATTTGCGAACCGAATCCGGCAGGTACGTATAGGCGTCGCGGCTGCCGGAAATCATCCCCCCGAGAATCGGCAGAATCCGCCGCGAATAGAAGTTGTATAGCGCTGCGAAGGCGCGATTTGGCGGCTGCGAAAATTCCAGAATCGCCGCGGTACCGCCGGGCCGCAGAACGCGGTGCATCTCTCGCAAACCCTCGTCGTAATTGGCCAGATTGCGAAAGCCGAAAGCCACGGTAATCAAGTCGAGCGACTGATCGCGGACCGGAAGGTGCAACGCGTCCGCCTCGAACAGAACGGCGCGCGCGCCTCGGCGTTGCATCTTCGCGGCCGCCGACACCAGCATGGGATGACAAAAATCTGAGCCCAAAATCTGTGCCCCGGCTGCGCCCCGTTCCAGCGCGAGCACCAGATCGCCCGTGCCGCAGCAGATATCCAGCACTCGCGCGCCGGGCCGCTCCAGAATCGGACGCACGCGGCGCACCGTGTGGGCGCGCCAGAGCTTATCGATATTGAAAGAGAGCAGATGATTCGCCAGGTCGTAACGATGCGCCACGCGGCCGAACATGCCGCGGACCCAGCGAGCCGCCTCCTGTTCGCTATGCGTCCCTTCGGGCGTGGCCCCGCTCATGCCAGAGCCGACCGGATGGCCGCCAGCACCGCGTTTTCCGGCACGCCCGAAACCACCGTGACTTCGCCAATGCGCACCGGCAGCACAAAATGCACTTTACCCTGAATCGTCTTTTTATCGTGGACCAGGCGCGCCAACAGGTTCTCCGCGGGGATGCCGTCCAACGCCGGTATCGGTCCATATGCGGCGATGGAATCGAGAATGTCCACAGCGTCTTCAGCCGAAATATGGCCCGTCAATTCAGCCAGGTACACGGCGGCGCGCATGCCCCAGGCCACGGCCTCGCCATGCAGGAAGCGGGTATAGCGGGTTTCCGATTCGAGCGCATGGCCGAACGTGTGGCCGAAATTCAGGATGCGGCGCAGATCGCCTTCCCGCTCATCGGCAGAGACCACCTCGCACTTCATGCGGACGGCCTCCTCGATAATGTGATCCACCGCATCGGCGCGCCGGGCCAGGACGGCGGCCGATTCTTCATTGAGGTAGCGGAAGAGTTCGGTTTCCCGAATGATGCCGGCCTTCACGATTTCGTACAGACCCGCGCGGTACTCGCGCTCCGGCAGAGTATCCAGCAGGGCAGGATCCACCAGCACGGCTATGGGTTGGTGAAAGCTGCCAATGAGGTTCTTGCCGCTCACCAGATTGACTCCGGTCTTGCCTCCCACGGCGGCGTCCACCTGCGCCAGCAGCGTGGTGGGGATCTGCAGAACCGGGATGCCGCGCATGAAAATGGCGGCCAGGAATCCGGCCATGTCGGTGACGATGCCGCCGCCGAACGCGACCACCATACTGGTGCGGTCGGCGCCCAGATGCACCATTTGCTCGGCCAGATCCTCCACCGGCGCGAGCCGCTTCTGATCTTCGCCGCCGGGAAGGTATAACGTTTCAAAGGGTACGCCGGCCAGCGCCTCGGCTATGACCGCACCTTTGTGCTGCCAGACGTCCCGCGTAGAGACCACGAAAACCTTGCCGTGCTTCGCCGGAAGATGCCGGGCGGCCCAGCCTGCCGCTCCGCGCTCCACAATTGCCTCGTAGGTGCCCTGTGGCGTTACGACGCGGTATGTAGCCATACGATCTTTGTACCATGCCGCACCGCTTTTCCACCTCAATCGGAGTCGTAACAAGATACCCTGAAACTGAGGTGGAGCGTGCCTGATGCTCAACTGATCCGATGCCCGGCGTGTGGGGCCAACAATAGGGTGGCAGCCGAAAAGCTGCAGCAGGGACTCCAACCCCGATGCGGCCAGTGCAAGACGCCCCTCGCACGACGCCCGGCACCGCGGAGTGTCACCGATTCCACCTTTGCCGCTCAAGTGGAACAATCCGATTTGCCTGTGCTGGTGGACGCGTGGGCGCCGTGGTGCGGACCGTGCCGCATGATCGCTCCGATCATCGACGAATTGGCGCAGGAAATGGACGGACAAGTACGGTTCGTAAAGATCAACGTGGATGAAAACCCGGTGATGTCGGACCGTTTCAAGATCCGCAGCATCCCCTGCCTTTTGCTATTTCGCGGCGGCCGCGAGGTGGATCGCATGGTGGGTGTCCAATCCAAGGCCGAGATCAAGCGCCGCCTGCAAAAGGTCGCAACGGCATAGTTTTCACCTGTTGGTATGATCGCAAGTGAGGCATGAACCCCGACTTTCTGGTGATTGGTGCGGGAGTTGCCGGACTACGGGCTGCAATCGAGTTGGCGCCGGCAGGCAGTGTGCTGGTGGTTGCCAAGGAAAGCCTCCGGGAATCTTCTTCCGAATACGCGCAGGGCGGAATCGCCGTCGCATTGAGCGATGACGACGAGGTGGAACTGCACGAGCAGGACACCTTGTACGCAGGCGATGGACTCTGCGACCGCGCGGCCGTCCATACGCTGGTGGAGGAAGGTCCGGCAGCCATTCAGGAACTGATCGAATGGGGCGCGGAATTCGATCGCGAAGGCGGCCGCCTGGCCTTCACACGCGAGGCCGCCCATAGCCGCAATCGGATTCTGCATGCCCACGGCGATTCCACCGGCCGTGAGATTGCGCGCACGCTGTACCGGAAAGCTGCGTCGCTGCCGAACGTGACGTTTCGCAGCTTCGCCGCGTCCACGGACCTGCTGACCGCCGATGGAGTCTCGGGCGCGCTGCTTTACGATGCGGAATCGCGGACTCTGGTGCCCGTGCACGCCCGCGCCGTCCTGCTGGCCACCGGTGGCATGGGCAGCCTCTTTGCCAACACCACCAATCCGGAAGTAGCCACCGGAGATGGCGTCGCGATGGCGTACCGGGCGGGCGCGGAGATTGCCGATCTGGAGTTCGTCCAGTTCCACCCCACCGCCCTGCATCTGGAAGGCGCGCCGCGATTCTTACTTTCCGAGGCTCTGCGCGGCGAAGGCGCGGCCCTGCGCAATGCGCAAGGCGAGCGCTTCATGGAGCGCTACCATCCGCTGTTGGAACTGGCTCCGCGCGATGTGGTGGCGCGTGCCATCGTTTCGGAAATGAAGCGTACCGGCACGGAGCATGTGAGTCTCGACCTGACGCATCGCGATGCCGGTTTCGTGCGGCAACGCTTTCCGCGCATCTACGAAACGTGCCTGCGTTACGGAATCGATCTGGAGCGGCAGGCGGCCCCGGTAGCTCCCGCGGCGCACTACGCCATGGGCGGCGTGTGGACGGACCTGGAAGGCCGCACCACTTTGCCCGGCCTGTTCGCCGCCGGAGAAGCCGCCTGCACCGGGGTCCACGGCGCCAATCGCCTGGCCAGCAACTCGCTGCTCGAAGGTGTGGTGTTCGGCGCGCGAGCCGGACGCGCGATGGCGTCCTACACGGGAAGCGGGAAGGCCGGCGGCGTCCCCATTCCAACGGTTGCGGCCGCAGCCACGCTGGCGCAGGCGATCCGCAAGACCGCGTGGGAGAAGTGCGGCATCGTGCGCGATGGCGCGGCATTGCGTCAGGCGCTCGAGTGGGCGAGCGAACAATCGCCGGACGACGCGGAATCGCGCAACATGCTGCTGGTGCTGGAACTGATCGCGCGCTGCGCATTGGCCCGCGAGGAGAGCCGGGGCGCGCATTACCGGACCGATTTCCCGGAGAAGCGTACCGAATTCGAAAGGCACACGGTCATCCAAAAACATGCCGGCATCCGCTTCCGATAAGAGACAACAGGCCATCGCGCCCGTATGCGCCCTGCTGATTCTGTCGGCGGGCACGATCCGCGAGACCGGTCCCACATCGCTCTTCTGGACGGCGCCCAGCATCCTCGCGGCGGCCATGCTGATCGCCTGGGCAGCCGAATCGGCCCAGTTTTTCATGGCGCAGGGTTTCGCGCTGGCCATTCTGGCGTGGCTCCAGACGCTGCCCGAATTCGCGGTGGAAGCCGTGCTGGCGTGGAAGCAGCAGGTGCCGCTGCTCATGGCCAATCTCACCGGCGCCCTCCGCCTGCTCACCGGACTCGGCTGGCCCATGATCTATTTCACGGCCGCCGGTTTCCACCACAAGAAAACCGGCAAGAACCTGGGGCCGGTGCGTTTGAAGGACGATCACTGCGTGGAGGTGATCGGCCTCGGCGCTGCCATGGCTTACATGGTGGTGGTCTGGTGGAAGGGGTCGCTCGGCGTGGTGGATGCCGGTATCCTCATCGCGATTTACCTGGTCTACCTGATGCTGCTGACCCGCATGCCGCCCGAGCAATCCGAGACCATCGACGAGTTAGAGCGGATTCCGCGCGCCATTGTACTGGCCCCCAAACGCATTCGAATTCTAGCCATCGCCGGACTGTTTCTGACGGGCGGCGCGCTCATCTATTTCATGGCGGAGCCGTTCCTGGGAAGCCTGCTGGCTCTTTCCACATCGCTGGGCGTGCCCAGTTTTGTGTTCGTGCAATGGGTGGCGCCACTGGTATCGGAGTTCCCGGAGAAGGTGTCGGCATTCTACTGGGCGCGCACCGTGGAGCGGGCCTCCACCGCGCTCATGAACATGGTCTCCAGCAACATCAACCAGTGGACCCTGCTCGCGGCCATGCTGCCCATCACCTATTCCCTAAGCCGCGGCGCGGTGTCGTCGATTCCGCTGGATGGCGTGCAGGAAATGGAGTTGGTGCTAACTCTGGCGCAAGGACTTCTGGGGCTGCTGTTCCTCATGGAGATGAAGCTGGAGATATGGCAGGCGGCCGGACTGTTCGTGCTCTGGCTGGTGCAGTTTGCGTTTTCCGCAACGGGCGTCAGCGTCCATCTTTACGCGACTGCCGCCTACTTGCTCTGGGCTTTCATCGAACTGGTGCTCATGGCGGGACGGCGCAGGTGGCCGGAAGCCGTCCGGCTATTCGGCGTGATGTGGAGCAGGCACCTCAGCCGGGTGCGATAAAATAGGATTACACAAACAAATGGAACAGAAAATTCGGTCGACGACGGTGATTTGTGTCCGTCGAGATCACAAAGTAGTCATGGCCGCCGATGGGCAGGTCACCTTGGGTCACGAAGTGATCAAGGCCACGGCCAGGAAGCTGCGCCGTTTATACAACGACAAGATCGTGGCGGGCTTCGCCGGGTCCACCGCCGACGCCTTCGCGTTGTTCTCCCGCTTCGAAACGAAGCTCGAACAGTTCAACGGTAATCTGGCGCGCTCCGTAGTGGAACTGGCCAAGGAGTGGCGCACGGATCGCGTGTTGCGCCATCTGGAAGCCCTGCTGCTGGTTGCCGATTTGACCAGCACCTATCTGGTGAGCGGCAACGGCGATGTGATCGAACCCGACGAAGGGATCGCGGCCATCGGCTCGGGCGGCCCCTTCGCCACCGCGGCCGGCACGGCCCTCTTGCGCAACACCAAGCTTTCCGCCAAACGGATCGCCGAGGAATCCATGGCCATCGCGGGCAAGATCTGCATCTACACAAATGATAATGTGATCTACGAGGAGTTGGAGTAGCAATGGTGATCTATCTGCCCGGCCAATCTGTGGACGAAGAGCCGATTCTAGACGAGCTGACTCCGCGCGAGATCGTGCGCGAGTTGGACAAGCATGTGGTAGGGCAGGCCGAAGCCAAGCGCGCCGTCGCAATTGCGCTGCGCAATCGCATCCGCCGCCAGAAACTGCCCCCCGAGATGGCCGAAGAGGTGATGCCGAAGAACATCCTCATGATCGGCCCCACCGGCGTCGGCAAAACGGAACTGGCGCGCCGCCTGGCCCGTCTGGCCAATTCGCCGTTTCTGAAAGTGGAAGCCAGCAAGTTCACCGAAGTGGGCTATGTGGGCCGCGACGTGGAATCCATGATTCGCGATCTGGTGGATATCGCCATCGATATGGTGCGCGAAGAGCGCCTGGACGAGGTCGCAGATCGCGCCGAGCTGAATGCCGAGGATCGGCTGCTGGATCTGCTGATGCCGCCGCAACCGGAACCCAGCGAAAGCGTGGAGCGGACCCGGGAAAAACTGCGCGAACGGCTGCGCGAGGGCAAGCTGGACGAGCGTTTAGTGGAACTGGAAGTGAAGGACCGCGCGCCTTCCTTCGAAATCACCACCAACGCCGGCATCGAAGAAATGGGCATCAATCTGAAGGACATGCTGCCCAACCTCTTCGGCCAGAAGACACGCCGCCGCAAGATGCGCGTGGCCGAGGCGCTGGATTATCTGGTGCAGGAAGAAGAACAGAAGCTGATCGATATGGAGCAGGTGACCCGCGTCGCTCTGGAACGCGTGGAGACCAGCGGCATCATCTTCCTGGACGAGATCGATAAGATCGCGGGGCGCGAATCGGGGCACGGTCCCGACGTCAGCCGCGAGGGCGTACAGCGCGACATTCTGCCCATCGTGGAAGGCACCACGGTCAACACACGCTACGGCTTCGTACGCACGGATCACATCTTGTTCATCGCCGCGGGAGCTTTCCATGTCTCCAAACCAAGCGACATGATTCCCGAATTGCAGGGCCGCTTCCCCATTCGCGTCGAGTTGAAATCGCTGACCGTCGAGGATTTCATTCGCATCCTGAAGGAGCCGAAGAACGCCCTCGCAAAGCAGTACACGGCCCTCCTGGAGACCGAGGGAATCAAGCTGCTGCTCGGCGACGATGCCTTGGCGGAGGTGGCGAAGTTCGCCGCGCAGGTCAACGAATCTTCGGAGAACATCGGCGCGCGCCGACTCCACACCATCATGGAGAAGCTTCTGGAGGAGGTCTCCTTCGAAGGTCCCGACCTGAAGAAGAAGACGGTGAAAGTCGATGCTGCATACGTCCGCAAACAACTGGCGGACATCGTCAAGGATCAGGATCTCAGCCGCTATATCCTTTAGTGCGGCAGCCGTTCGCCGGTGACATGATCTTCCGCGACCGTTTTATGTTTCAGGCCGCGGAAGAAGCGCACGGTTGAGTCCCAGAATCCCAGCGCCTGCAGTACGCCGACCACGGCAGCCAGGAATACCACGACATTGAGCAGACCCTTGATGGCGCCCGCCATCGGAATGTAAGTGTCGATTACCCAGAGCACCATCCCGATTACGATCAGCCCGAGACACACATTCAAAATCGCTTTGATGGTCGGGGGCATGGGTATATACATGTTCGCGAGACGGGCAATCGCCAGAACGAAAATCAACGCAATGGCAATGGTGACAAATGGCATAATCGGCACCTCTACCGTCGTACCCGCAACCCAGAGGCCACGGAGCGAAAGCGCACGATAAGCGGCGAACTACTGAAGGTCACCTCGATCGTCAATCCTCACAGGCATCACGGGCCGGATCGGAATTGATGCAAAGTACCTCGTATAGCGGAGTTCTCCGGTTTTATTCAGAGCGCCTTTCCGTACCAGGTCTACGAGATCGCGGGTGGCCGTAGCGGGGGACGCCCCAGTGATTTTCATATAGTTGACGGCGCTCAGGCCCCCTTGGAATCCCTCGGTGCCCTCACGCAGCACACGAATCAGAGCCTTTTGCTGCCGTTCATTGAGTTGGCCGCGGAGCTGATCCAGCAGCCGTGTTTTGTCGATCAGGAACTCAATGCGCGCCGTAGTGCGGCGCTGGGCCTCAATTGTGATTCCCGCGAACCAGGCGATCCATGCCGTGATTTCGTTCCCCTTGTTGGCCTGCTCCAGAGCGGCATAGTATTCCTTGCGGTGAATTAAGATCGTCGCCGCGAGAGCCGCCAGCGTGGGACGCTGCAACGACTGCGCCAGCGCCTTTTCGGAAATCGCCCGCCCAATGCGCCCGTTGCCGTCTTCAAATGGATGGATGGATTCGAAGTACAGATGCGCAGTGCCGGCGCGTGTCAGGGCCGGCAGGGGTGACGACCCGTCGGGCGCCGTTCCGTTGAACCACTCGATGAACCGGGCCATCTCATTCGCCACAATCGCTGACGGCGGCGCCTCAAAATGCACTTCAGGGTTTTGGAGTGTGCCCGAGACCACCTGCATAGTCTCCCGATCGCTACGGTAGCGGCCGATCTCGCGCAGGTCCTTCCGTCCCTTCACGACCATTCGATGCCAGGCGAAGAGTTTCCCGGCCGAGAGTGGCTCCGCGAAAGAACGATGGAGATCCACCATCGTTTCAGCGATCCCCTGCTCTTTCGGGCCGACCTTATGCCGATCCGCGCTGAGACCCAACTGGCTGCGGATCGAGGATTGCACGCTGGCCCGATCGAGAATCTCGCCCTCGATCTCAGAAGTCGTCACAGCTTCGGCGCTCATTGCGTCGATGGAAAGTTGGTCTTGGTCCCCGGAATTTAAATGCTTGATGGCGCCTGCGACTGTGCCGCTCTCCAGCAGAAAACGCTCCTCCGCCTTTCGGAGCCGAGCCTTCTGCCATTTAAAATTCGGCCAGTCCGCCTTTTGCCAGTTCCAGGTCATGATCGATAGAGAAATCCTCTATCGCTCAACGATAGCCCTCTTTATGAGCGATAGCAATTCGACTATCGATCTCCCGGCCAACGCTTGAATTCAAGTCCTACAGGGCCCACCAATTGCGGTCGATACCAGTCAACCAAGCCCGTTGCGCTAAATTGGTGAAAGAGATGGCACAGCAGGCCGATAGAACGAGAACTGAAGGGGATGAGGTGCGGCTCCCGCCGGGCGTGGTTCTCAAACCGCCGGTCAGTGCCGATGACCTGAAGGCCGATACCGAGTATGACCCGGAAGGCGCTGAAGAGTTCGTGGCGTTGATCGACGCGCTTCGTAACGAGCACTCCCGGTCTCCCGCGCTCTCATGAGCGCCGCAACGGCCGCGGTTGTCGATACGGACGTGGCGGTTTCGCTGATCACAGTGGCTGAAATCGAGTACGGCATGGAGGCGAAGAACTGGGGCGTCAGCCGGCGCGACCTTATGCGACGGTTCCGGGACGCTTTACGCCACTCCTGCCGGACGTGGAAACCGCTCGCATCTGGGCACGGATCAAAACGGACTGCGAGAAGAAGGGCCGTCCAATCACGATCTAGGCAACGTGAGCATTGGGGCGACTAAAGTCTCCAAACGGCTCAACTGATTGAAAGACTTGGTGGGCCCTGTAGGACTTGAACCTACGACCGACGGATTATGAGTCCGCTGCTCTAACCGACTGAGCTAAGGGCCCACGCTTTCAATTTGACTGTATCATGAAGCCGTGGCGGGCTTCGGCGGCACGACCGGCTGCAGCGCCCCGCTTTCAGCCGCCATCAGATTCGCGAGCATGCGCGCGTGGGGACCGCCCGGCAGCAGGACAATACGGGCACTCGACCCGAGCAACCGCTGCGTCTCCAGCACCTCGAACAGCGCCTCGGCGACGGGAGGTTCCTTGGCAATCTCCTGGAATGCCTGTCCCAGCGTAGCGGGCCGAATCGCGGCAGCCTTGGCGAACTCGATCGCCGCCTCGCGCTCCGCCGAACTAGTGATCACGCTCACCTGATTAGCCCCCGTCTGTTTGATCGCGGACGTCACCTGCCGCAGCCGGTTCACCACCTTCTCTTCGATCTGGCGGATCATCCCAGCGTCGCGGAAGTGGACCTTGCGGATGTAGACCGACCCGAGCTGGTATCCCCATTCGGTGGACTTGCTGGTCACTTCGGCGCGCACCGTCTGACTCATGTTATGCCGCGTCTGCAGCATTTCGGCCAGCGGCATGTTACTTAGGCAGCGCACCGTGGCGTTGCTGACGTTGGCGCGCAGCGACCCGCGCGGATCCGTGTTCTTAAAAAGATATCCCAGGGGATCGCTGATCCACATCTCGTACCAGATGCCAATTCCCATGGGCGCGCCCTCCTCCGAATTCACCGGCTGACTGCGCAGATACTCCTGATCGAGCCGCATATCGATCACGTAGCACGTGCCCACCAGATTGATGAAGAACGCGGAAACGCCCAACTTTCCCGGCAGGAAGTGCAGACCCGGCTCGTCCAGCACGCCCACCACCTGGCCGAACAGCGTGTAAACGCGACAGGTCCGCTCCTTCACGGTCACATACAGTCCGAAGATGCGGCAGATCGCCAACACAATCGGCTCCGCGATGAACAGCCCAATAAAAGCCACCGCCGCCGCCGTCAGCAGTTCAAGCATGAAAGTGTCGGTCATTTCCCCGCCTCCATGTAGACCTGCTGCGCTCTGTCGTACAGCGCCAGCCGCACATTCCGCAGGTACGCTCCCAGAACGTTGGGGCCGCCCGCATGCAGCGCAGACAACTCCGACGCCAGCGATTTCACCGGCTCCACCTCGGCCTGCGCACGCAGCGTTTCGATCTCCACCGCGCGCCGCGATTGGACTACCCGCTGATCGGCGGAAGCCTGCGCCAGACTGATATCGCTCGACACCTGATTGTGCGCCGTATTGATCGCCGCCAGCGCCGATTCCACATCGGGCGGCGGATCGATCCCGGTAATCAGCGACGCGTCGAAGATCACTCCATACCGCGCCGGCGTGGCCCGGCACTCGCTATCCATGTACTCGTTCAAATCCCGCAGATTTTTTCGCAGGTCGTTGATCGAGACTCCCGTCATCTCGCCCGAGGGCAGCGCGGCGGCGCCATCGGCCGTTGCCGCCAGAGCCACCGGCTTGGATTCAAAGTTGGCGATGCGCTGCCGCAGGACGGAGACAAAGTACGCCATCACATGAACGAACGGCTTCTTGATGCCGAACAGGTAGGCATACAGATTCGCCTCGCTCACCCGATACCGAATCTGGCCGGTCAGGCCGGTATTGAGTTGGTCTTTGGTGACGGCCCCCAGGCGCGTGCCGTTGTCATTGGCCGTCGCGTCTTCCAGATCCATCGCCATATTAACCGTGACAGTGGCGATTGAAACTTTGTGAATCTTCTCCCACGGCATCTTGAAGTAGGGTCCGCCAGGCGGGATCACGCGCACCTGGGGCCAAGCGTAGCGCGAGCGCTCCTCCGGCCGGAGAAACTCGGCAATGGGGTCGTCGAGCGTGGTTTTGTTGTCCGACACGCGGACGGCGCGTCCGAAACTAGACTTCACGGCCCGCTCATTCTGATCCACCGAATAGAAACCCATGAGCAGGAACCGTACGACGAACCAGCCGGCGAAGCCGATTATGGCGCCAATGAGAAGTTGCATCATCACCTCAATTAGAAAGATTAGTCTCGGCCATTTCGCCGCGCGACGCAAGGGAGGCGCATAAGATGAACCTGTCTTTGCCGAACAATCACGAGTTTGCCGCTGAATTGTAACCACTCCCGAAGCATGCTGACTCCAGAGGGAGAATCGCATGCACGAGAACAGCGTCCGATTTGTGTGGCATGAGCCGCGTCCCGCCCTGCACTGCGACGTGGGAGTCTGTCTGCACGGGCACACCATGCATTCCGAGGAGTGCCTGTCGTTCCTGCCACGCTACTTACATCTTGTTCCTGGAATTTCGCAGATCGTCCGGCACTACGAACGGCGCCGGCAAATCGACTTCTCACGCGCATGGTGGACACCGCCCCTGACCCCGGCGTCCGCCGTCGCCGTGGAGCGCGAACAGATCGCGCGTCTCGGCCTGCGCCCCATGGTGTCGCTAACGGATCACGACAATATCGAAGCGGGCCTGAGTCTGGGAGTCACCGCCGATCCGGCGGATACGCCGCTCTCCGTCGAATGGACCGTGCCCTACCAGCGCACGTTCTTCCACCTCGGCGTCCACAACATACCGCGCGCCGCATCCGCAAGTTGGATGAAGACGATGGCGGAGTACACCGCACAGCCGAATGTGCAATCGCTGCCCGCCATACTCGAAGAATTCTCGCGGTCCGGCGACGTCCTCATCGTGCTCAACCATCCGATGTGGCTGGAAGAGGGCGTGGTGGAGAGCGATCACCGCGTCGCGCTGAGTCACATCCTTCGCCGGTGTGCAACCTGGTTCGACGCCTTTGAGCTGAACGGCACGCGCGTCTGGAAGGAAAACGCGGAGACCATCGAACTGGCGCGCAGTCACGGACGCCCCGTGATTTCCGGCGGCGACCGGCATGCCTGCGAACCTAGCGCCTGCATCAACCTGACCCAGGCCCGCACCTTCGCCGAGTTCGTCGCCGAGATTCACGCCGGCTATAGTTCGATTCTCTTCCTGCCGCAGTATCGCGAGCCCATGGCGCAGCGCATTCTCGAAGCGGCGCGCGATATCCTCCGCCTGTACCCCGAGTATCCCGGCCGTGAGCGTTGGTCGGACCGCATCTTCTACCGGGGCGACGACGGGCAGGCGCGCAGCGTCGCCGAGATTTGCCAGGGCCGAGAGCCGCTCCTAGTCTCCGGAACCGCGGCGGCAATCCAACTGTTCGCGGATACGCGATTGCGGCCGGCCCTGCGGATGTTCTTTTCCGAACGCGGGGAGACGCATCCATGAGGACCTATACGGCGCGCCTGCGAGCCTCTATCGAAGCACTCCCTGCTGAGCAGGTCGCGCTGCTGCTGGTGATCGGCCTGGTGTTGGGCGTCTTCCCCATCATGGGCTGTCCCACCGTCCTGTGCCTGTTGGCGGCATTCGGTTTCCGCTTGAATCTGCCGGCGCTGCAACTGGTGAACAATCTGGCGTCTCCCTTGCAGCTTGCCTTGCTGCTGCCCTTGCACACGGCAGGCGCGCGGTTGTGCGGAGGCGCGGATGCAGGCGCATCGGCCGCCGGGAAATTGGGATGGGCCGCACTACACGCGGTCGCCGGCTGGGCCTTCATTTGCGTCCCCGTCGGTGTCCTCACGTACGCACTGGTGCTGGTGGCCGTGCGGCGAACCCGTCACTCGTGGTGCAATGGCTCCGAGAGTCCAGCCTGAATGAACGCATTTCCCGCTGAGTTTATCTGGGGCGCGGCAACCGCCGCCCATCAAGTAGAAGGTAACAACATCAACAGCGATCTCTGGGTGTTGGAGCACTGCGATCCCACGCTCTTCAAAGAGCCTTCGCTGGACGCCTGCGATCACTATCACCGCTTCGAAGAAGACATTCGCCTGCTGGCCGGTCTGGGGCTGAACTGCTATCGCTTCTCCATCGAGTGGGCGCGCGTGGAGCCGGAACGCGGCCATTTTTCCATCGCCGCACTGGATCATTACCGCCGCGTCCTGGCCGCCTGCCACGAGAACAACGTCACCCCCATGGTGACGTGGTATCACTTCAGTTCGCCCCGCTGGTTCGCGGCGATGGGCGGTTGGGAAAACTCGGCCTCGGCCGACCTCTTCGTCCGCTACTGCACACGCGCCGCGCAGCACCTGGGCGACCTGATTGGACTCTCCTCCACTTTTAACGAGCCCAACCTCCCCATGTTGCTGCGCTGGATCTCGCGCATCGACGTCCCCTTCACCACCGTGATGCGCATGAGCCGTCAGGCGTCGAAAGCCGTCGCGTCGAACAAGTTCGGCTGCTTCTTCCTCGGCGACGCGGAGAAACTCCAGAACCAGATGATCTCGGCCCATCACCGCGCCGTGGCCGCGTTGAAGTCCGGACCCGGCAAGTACCCTGTGGGCGTCAGCGTGTCCATGCAGGATGAGCAGGCGTGCGGCCCCGGCAGTCGCCGCGACAAGAAATGCGCGGAGGTGTACGACCCGTGGTTGGCCGCTGCGGCGCGCAGCGATTTCCTGGGTGTGCAGACCTACACCCGCTGCCGCGTGGGTAAGAAGGGCGATATGGGTCCCGAGCCCGGCGTGGAGTTGACGCAAATGGGCTACGAGTTCTGGCCCGATTCGCTGGAGGCCTGTCTGCGCTATGCCGCGGCGCGCGTCCACGTGCCCATCTACATCACCGAAAGCGGCGTGGCTACCGCTGACGATACGCGTCGCGTGGAGTACATCTACCGCTCACTGGAGGGGCTGCAGCGCTGCCTCGCCGACCGCATCGACATTCGCGGCTACATTCATTGGTCGCTACTGGACAATTTCGAGTGGATCTTCGGCTACGAGCCAAAGTTCGGCCTCATCTCGGTCGACCGGCAAACCCTGCGCCGCACCGTCAAACCAAGTGCGCACTATCTGGGCGAGATTGCACGGACCGGTCAAATCCCGCACCTGACGACCATCCGTTAGCTTTTGCCAGTATGGCCTCCAGAATCGCCGGTATCTCATAGACCGCCCGGTTCTGCGTGGCCGCGGCATGCTCGCGGTATCGGGCAAAATTCGCGGGCTCCAGCAGCCGGTCGATGGCGCCGGCCAGTTGGCGGGAGAAACTCTCCACCACGATTCCCGCTCCGAGCTCCTCCACCCATTCCGTGTTGTACCGTTCGTGGGCCATGGTCCAGGCGTTGCGCTCCACGATCGCCGGGAGCTTGCGGCAAAGCGCTTCGCTGATGCTGCCCGGGCCCGGCTTACCGATGAAGAAGTCGGCGATATCCATGTAGAGCGGGATCTCGCGCGTGAAACCTTCCACGAACATGGGCATCTTGTGCGGCAGTGCGCGCAATTCGTCGGCCAGCGCCTGGTTCTTTCCGCACAGCATGATCAACTGAACGCCGCTGTTCTGCTGATGCAGCGCGCGTGCGATTCGGACCATCTCGCTGGAGCCTTCTCCGCCGAACAGCACCAGCCCCGTCGGCACGTCCGGCTTCAACCCGCGCCGCAGCCGTTCCACGTTGCGGTCCACCTGCACTGGTCGATAGAACTTCGGATTCAGCACCATGCCGGAGGTCTGGAAAATGCGGCCGAACGGGATTCCGATGGCGCGAGCCTGTTCGGCGGCTTTGGCGGATCCGCAAATCACCCACTGATCCATGCGCTCGATCCAGAAGTGCGGCGGATAGTCCGCGATATCGGTGAGCAGCGTCACATAAGGCGTTCCCGGCCAGCAGCGGTCCAGCGATTCCTTGAGCGAGCGATTGTAGTGCGGAATGAGTGAGACCACCAGGTCAGTCCGATTCTGCTTCCAATATGTCGTGAGCGCGCGGACCTGCATATCGTGCGAGATGCGGATCAGGCCGTGCGCAATCGGAGTCAGTTGCGCGGTGCCGGCGGTCCAGCCGTGGCGCAGCATGATGTTGTAGACTTCCTGGAAACGAATTCCAGTGATCTTGCGGATGAAGTCCACCGGGTCCAGCAAGTCCTGAATGCAGACCATCCGGACGTCCCAGGGCCGCTCCTGCTGTTGGATGACCTCGGTCAGCGCGTTCGCCGCCGCGCGGTGGCCACCTCCCGCATCGATGTAGACGAAAGTGATCGTAGGTCGAGTCACACCTCAGCTTCGCCCCCCAACCATTTCGTACGCGTAACAACCGGGTGAAGTTTCCGCGCGCATTTCTGAAACGGGCTTTCACGAACCGGTCATCCGCCTGTAACGCTGCAGCGTCATGCTGAGGCGTGCGGGCACTAACGGGATACCTGTGGCTGATCAGTGCGATCGCCGGAACCGGTCAGACGGATCCAGCCGCGGACCTGATTCGAGACGGACACTGGAAGCGGGCGCGCCGCATTGTGGAGGCGCGGCTGAAGGAGGCTCCCAACGATGCGGCGGCGCATTTCTATCTTTCCCAAATCCGGAACGCATTCGGCGACCATCAATCGCCGCTCGCCCTGGCCGAACGAGCGGTGGCGCTCGATGGGAACGTCGCCAGATACCATCGCCAGATTGCCGAAGTGCTCGGCGTCATGGCGCAGCGATCCAATGCGCTGCAGCAGCTATTTCTGGCGCGCCGCTTTCGCAAGGAGATCGATGCCGCGCTAGCCATCGATCCGCGCGACGTGCAGGCTCTGCGCGATCTGACGGAATTCTACCTGCTGGCGCCCTCCGTCCTGGGAGGCGACCGGCGGAAGGCCGAGGCAACCGCCGGCCGAATCTATGCCATCGATGCCGCCGAGGGATGCCTGGCCCAGGCCCGCGCGGCACAAGATCCGCTGCCATGGCTGGAGAAGTCCGTGGACGTTCAGCCTCCCAGCTACCGTGCCCGGATTGCGCTGGCCCAGTTCTACCTGGATCGGACGCCGCCCGATTTCAACGCGGCGGAAGCCGCTGCCCGAAGCGGCGTGCAACTGACGCCCGGACGGGTAGAAGCGTACACGCTGCTGGCGGAAGTCTATGCGGCGCAGGCCCGCTGGAGCGAACTGGACGCCACACTCGAAGAGTCCGCCCGCCGCGTCCCCGACGACCTCACACCGTACTATCGCGCCGCCGCCCGCATCCACGACCCCACCAGAGCCGACCGCTACCTCCACATCTACTTCTCTCAGGAACCCGAAGGCAACGCACCAACCCGCAAGTAGGACGAGCGGAGTTCAGCCCCTACTTCAGCATTTCACGCGCGCAGTTGTAGCCCGGCGCTCCCATGACCCCGCCCCCGGGGTGAGCGCCGGAGCCGCATAGGAACAGCCCGGGCAGAGGCGTCCGATACCGCGCCCAACCGGCCACCGGGCGCATCAGGAACATCTGGTCGAGACTCATCTCCCCGTGGAAGATGTTGCCGCCCGTGATGCCGAAGCGCCGCTCCAGATCCAGCGGCGACAGCACCTGCCGATGCTCGATGATCGAGCGTATGTTGGGCACGTACTCCTCGATCAGCGACACCACACGATCGCCGAACGGCTCGCGCAGCTCATCCCACGTGCCTTCGCGTAGCGTGTAGGGAGCGTACTGCAGGAAGATGCCCATGATGTGCTTGCCCGCCGGCGCGAGCGATGGGTCGTACATGGTGGGAATGGTGAGTTCCAGCAGCGGACGCTCCGAAGGCCGTCCGTACTTGGCGTCGTCCCACGCGCGCTCCACGTACTCGATGCTCGGGCAGATGTGCATGGTGGCGCGATGGTGCGGACCCGGTGCGCCGGGGTACGCGCTAAACTCCGGGAGCCCGTTGAGTGCCAGGTTGATCTTGCAACTGGTGCCCTCGATGCGGAACAGGCGGATCGCCTTCACGAACTCGGGGGCGAGATCCCGCTCGTCGCACAGTTTGAGGAACGTCACCTTCGGATCGAGATTGCTGGCGACCACGCCGGCTTCGATCTCCTCGCCGCTTTCGAGTACGACACCCGTGGCGCGCCCGCCGCGCGTAAGTACCTTGGCCACCGGAGCATGGGTGCGGATCGCAGCCCCAGCCGCGCGCGCCGAACTGGCAATCGCCTCGGAGACCGCGCCCATGCCACCGCGTACGAAGCCCCACAAGCCGCGATGTCCGCTGACCCCTCCCATGCAGTGATGCAGCAGGATGTACGCCGTACCGGGCGAGCGCGGACCGCCATTGGCGCCGATCACGCCATCGGTAGCCAGCGTCACCTTCACCTGTTCGGACTCGAACCACTCATCCAGAAACTCGGCCGCGCTCTGCGTGAAGATCTTGACCAGCGCCACCATCTCCTTGGCGTTGAGCCCGCGCATCTTTCCGGCGAGCTTCAGATAGTCGATCAGATCCATCGCGCCGCGCGGTGGAAAGTGCGGAGGAGTGGTCAGCAGCAGGCCTTCCACCACCTGCGAGATCCGCTCCAACTGGTCTTCATACGCGGGATAGACTTCCGCGTCATGGCTTGAGTACTTGGAGATTTCGGCCAGCGTTTTGGCACGGTCCTGCCACATGAAGAAGTGGCGGCCATCCGGGAACACGGAGAAGAACGCCGGATCCTTGGCATCCACGGCGTACCCGTGGCGCTCCAGCTCCAACTCCCGCACGATGCGCTCCTGCATGAGGCTGGTCAGGTAGGCGCCCGTGGAGACGCGGTAGCCCGGCCAGATCTCTTCGGTGACCGCGCAGCCACCGAGCAACTCGCGCCGCTCCACCACCAGGACCTTGCGTCCCGCGCGCGCCAGGTAGGCCGCGGTGACCAGACCATTGTGGCCGCCGCCGATCACCACTACGTCGTATTTAGGCATGGATTAACGCTTCCGGAAGACTACCACGGAAAGCGGCGGCAGCGTGACCGCAATGCTGTTTTGGCGATTGTGACGCGGCACGGGACGCGAAGAGACCATACCGCCATTGCCCAGATTAGAGCCGCCGAACAGCTCCGAATCGGTATTCAGAATCTCTTCGTAGAAGCCCGCTTCCGGCACGCCGAATTCATACCCCTGGCGAGGCACCGGCGTGAAGTTGCAGCAGAACAGCAGAAAATCGGCGGGATCCTCGGCGCGCCTCAGGAAGGCGATGATGGACGATTCGCCATCGTGGAAATCCACCCACTCAAAGCCCGTATAGTGGAAGTCCACTTGGTACAGCGCGGGACTGGCCTGGTAGATCCGGTTCAATTCGCGCACCAGGTTCTGCAGCTTGCGGTGCGCATCGAATTCCAGCAACTCCCAACGAATCCCGGCGTTGTGGTTCCACTCCTCGCGCTGCCCGATGTCCTGCCCCATGAACAGCAACTTCTTGCCCGGATGCGCCCACATGAACGCCAGGAAGGCGCGCACGTTGGCGAACTGACGCCACTCGTCGCCCGGCATTTTGTTCAGCAGGGAACCCTTCCCGTGTACCACCTCGTCATGCGAAATGGGCAGCACGAAGTTCTCGGTGAAGGCGTAGAGCAGGCTGAAGGTGATGCTGTTGTGGTGGAACTTGCGATAGATCGGATCGGTGCTGAAGTAGTCCAGCATGTCGTGCATCCAACCCATGTTCCACTTCATGGTGAAGCCCAGGCCGCTGAGGTACACGGGCTTGGAGACGCCCGGGAACGCGGTGGATTCCTCGGCGGTAGTGAACGCGCCGGGCACGGTGTGGGCCAGTTCGTTGAAGCGGCGCAGGAACTCGATGGCCTCCAGATTCTCATTGCCGCCGTACTGATTCGGCACCCATTCCCCGGCCTTGCGCGAGTAATCCAGGTACAGCATCGACGCCACTGCGTCCACGCGCAGACCGTCGATGTGATACTCCTTCAGCCAGAACAGGGCGTTAGAGAGCAGGAATGTCTTGACTTCGTTGCGGCCGTAATTGAAGACCAGCGTGCCCCAGTCGCGATGCTCGCCCTTGCGCGGGTCGGCATGCTCGTAGAGAGCCGTGCCGTCGAAAAAGGCCAGCCCATGCGCATCTTTCGGAAAGTGGGCGGGCACCCAATCCACAATCACGCCGATGCCGGCCTGATGGCAGGCGTCCACAAAGTGCTTGAAATCGTCCGGCGTGCCGAAGCGCGAAGTGGGCGCGTAATAGCCCACCACCTGATAGCCCCACGAACCGGAAAAGGGATGCTCCATGATGGGCAGCAGTTCGATGTGCGTGTAGCCCATCTGCCGGGCATACGCCACCATTTTGACGGCGGCCTCCCGATACGTGAGCGCCTGACCCTGCGGCCCGCGCAGCCAGGATTCGAAGTGGACCTCGTACACCGACATCGGCGCCTTCAGCACTTCGGTCTTCGGACGCGCCTCCATCCACTCGGCGTCCTTCCACGTGTAGGCGGTGGTGTCCCAGACCACGCTGGCCGATTTCGGCGGCGTCTCGCAGTAGAAGGCGTAAGGGTCGGCCTTCAACTGCTGATACCCGGCGAAGCGCGAGCGCACGTGGTACTTGTACGGTGTGCCCTGGCCGAGGCCGGGAATGAACAACTCCCACACGCCGCCGCTGCGCCGCCGCATGGGATGGCGGCGAATGTCCCAATCGTTGAACTCGCCGGCCACCGTGACGTTCTCGGCATTCGGCGCCCACACGGCGAAGCGGACACCGGCCACTCCCTCGGCCACAATGGAGTGCGCGCCCAGCGTGCGCCAGGCTTCGTGCAGCGTGCCTTCGGTGTGCAGATAGAGGTCGGAATCGGAGATCTGCGGACCGAAGCGATAGGGATCTTCGAGCTCCGTCTCGCGGCCGTCCCACAGGCGCGCGTGCAGCGTATAGGGCTGCGGCTCGCCGTTCATCGTCAGGCAGAAGAAGCCCTGAGGGTGCAGGCGCAGCATCACCGTGCGCTGATCGCCGGCCTGAAGCTCCACGCTCTCGGCTTGCGGGAGGAACGCTCGCACCTCCCAACGGGCCAGTCCGGCCTTCTTGCGCACTACGTGCGGACCGAGAACGCGGAAGGAATCGCCGTGGTAGCCGCCCGCTATGGCTTCAATCTCTTCGGCTGTCATGAGAGTCTAATAAACAAGTATGGCCGATTTTCTGCACGAATTGCCCAAAGCCGAGCTACATCTGCACCTTGAAGGTTCCATAGAGCCCGAAACGCTGCACGAACTCGACCCCTCAACGCCGGTGCAAGACTTCCGCGCGCTCTACCAGTATGAGAATTTCGACGGCTTCCTGAAGGCGTTCGGGGTCATCGGCAAGCGCCTGCGGACACCGGAGGATTACGCGCTGATCACGCGCCGCCTGCTGGAGCGTCTGGCCGCGCAGAACGTGCAATACGCCGAGATCATCGTGGCGGCCGGAGTGGTGCTCTGGAAGGAACAGGAGTTCGCTCCCATCTTCGACGCCATCCACGCGGCGGCCGCGGAATCCAACGTGGAAGTGCGCTGGATTTTCGACGCCGTGCGCCAGTTCGGCGTCGAGGCCGCACAGCGCGTGGCCGAATGGGCCGTGGAGCGTCAGGACCGCGGCGTAGTCGCGCTCGGCATCGGCGGCAGCGAGGAGCGTGGACCCGCGGAGTGGTTCACCGGCGTGTATGCCTTCGCGGGAAATGCCGGCCTGCACCTGCTGGCGCATGCAGGCGAGAGCATGGGGCCGGAGTCCATCTGGGCGGCGCTGGCGCTGGGTGCGGAGCGGATCGGCCACGGGATCGCAGCGATCCGCGACGAAGCCCTGATGCGGCATCTGCGGGAACGCGACATTCCGCTGGAGGTCTGCATCACCAGCAATCTGGTGACGGGCGTGGTGGCGCGATTGGAAGAGCATCCGGTGCGCCGCCTTTACGATGCCGGCGTGCCCATCGTGTTGAACACGGACGACCCGGCGATGTTCGGGTGTACGTTGACCGGGGAATACGAACTGGCCGCGCGGGCGTTCGGCTTTAGCGAGTCTGAACTGCGCGGCATCGCGGAGAACGGCTTCCGCTATCGCTTCGCGAAGTAGAATAGAAGTTTCCATGCAAAAGAAGATCTCCCCAGCTAGCGCCATTACCGGAACCATCGCTCTGCCCGGCGACAAGTCGATTTCGCATCGCTACGCCATGATCGCCGCCATCTCCGAAGGCGAGACACGCATCTCCAATTACTCCACCGGCGCGGACTGCCATTCGACGCTGGGCTGCGTGCGGGCACTGGGCGCGGAGGTGGAAGGCTCCGGCACGGAGTTCGTCATTCGCGGGCGCGGGTTGGACGGCTTACGGCAGCCTGCGAGCGACCTGGATGCGGGCAATTCCGGTTCCACCATCCGCATGCTGAGCGGCATCCTGGCGGCACAGCCTTTTCGCACTCGCATCTTCGGAGACGAATCGCTGAGCCAGCGTCCGATGCAGCGCATCATGAAGCCGCTGGCGGAAATGGGCGCCACCATTCGCGCCCGTGAGGACAAGTTCCCGCCGCTCGAAATCGAGGGCGGCACGCTGCGTCCCATCGAGTACCTGCTTCCCGTGCCGAGCGCTCAGGTGAAGACGTGCGTACTGTTCGGCGGGCTCTTCGCCGAGGGTCAGACGGTAGTGGTGGAGCCGGTGCGCTCGCGCGACCATACGGAGATTGCGCTGCGCGAGTTCGGCGCAGACGTCACGGTAGACCGCATGAGGATCAGCGTCGCGGGCCGGCCGAAACTCACGGGACGTCCCGTGGTGGTGCCGTCGGATCTCTCGTCGGCCGCGTTCTTCCTGGTAGCGGCGTTGCTGGTGCCGGGGTCGCGGCTGTCCATCCGCAATGTCGGATTGAATCCCACGCGGTCGGCGCTGCTGGATTTCCTGGTGGGCATGGGCGCGAAGATCCGCATCCCGAATCTGGAGAGCGCCAATGGAGAGTTGCTGGGCGAGATCGACGTCGAGTACTCGCAGTTGCGCGGCGGCACGATCTCGGGCGGCTTGACGGCGGCGCTCATCGACGAGATCCCCGTGCTGGCCGTGCTGGGCGCTGCGACCGAGCAAGGCATCACGGTGAAAGACGCTTCGGAGTTGCGCATCAAGGAGACGGACCGCATTCAGACCGTGGTGGGCAATCTGCGGCGCATGGGCGTGGAGGCCGAAGAGCTGCCCGATGGGCTGATCGTGCCGGGACGGCAGAAGTTCCGCGCGGCCGAAGTCGATTCCTACGGAGACCATCGCATCGCCATGGCCTTCGCGGTAGCCGCCCTGCGAGCCGACGGAGAGTCGATCATCCAAGGCGCCGAAGCAGCGTCGGTATCGTTCCCTGAGTTCTGGGATACCCTAGGCGGAATCGCGGGCTGATCTTCACCGCCGAGGCGCCGAGGAAGACGTGGAGGGGATAAGAGATGCCTTTGTTTCGTTTCTCCGCGACTTACTCCGCGCCTCTGTGCCTCCGCGGTGGGTTCGGAATCGCAGTGTGATTTACCGCGGAACCGCGAAGACGCTGAGGAAGACGCGGAGGGGACAAGAGATGCCTTGTTTCGTTTCTCCGCGACTTACTCCGCGCCTCTGTGCCTCCGCGGTGAGTTCGGAATCGCAGTGTGATTTACCGCGGAGCCGCGAAGACGCTGAGCAAGACGCGGAGGGGATAAGAGGTGCCTTTGTTTCGTTTCTCGGCGACTTACTCCGCGCCTCTGTGCCTCCGCGGTGAGTTCGGAATCGCAGTCTGATTTACCGCGGAGCCGCGAAGACGCTGAGGAAGTGTTTTCGTTTCTCCGCGATTTACCCCGCGCCTCTGTGCCTCCGCGGTGAGTTCGATCGGTCTATGCTCTTAGCTCGGCGATCAGGGCGTCTAGGGCGATCACTTTTTGGATGTTGCGGCGGATGAGTTGGGCGATTTCGTCGACTCGGGTGACGGCTTTGCGGATCCAGGCGAACTCCAGTCGAGCGGCGAGAGGTTCGAGTTCGCGGCGGATGTCGGTGTTGCGGATCTCGCCGCCGGATTGCTGCAGGATCAGCAGGTCGTGCAGCAATTCGTAGAGCACCTTCAGGTAGAGGTCCAGCTTCTCGCTCTTGCTGCGGCCGATGGATTCCGAAATCGGTACCCATGCGCCGAAGGGCGTGACGCCGGCAGCCACCTTGAGCAGCGTGAGCATGGCGGCGCGGCGCTTGTCGTAGGCTTCCAGATCCAGCGACACCGCGATTCCCGGACTGCCGGCGGCCAGCGCGATGCGGCGATCGGGCGCATCCAGACCACGGGAGCGGACGAACTCGCGCATCTCATCCTTGGACAGCGGCGCGAACTGAAACGGCACGGCGCGCGAACGGATGGTGGGCAGCAGGTCGTACGCGTTCTCGGCCGTCATGATGAGCACGAGATGATCGGGCGGCTCTTCCAAAGTCTTGAGGAGCGAATTGGCGGCCTGATCGTTGGCGCGATCCACGTGGTCGATCAGGAAGACGCGGCGCGAGCCCCGGTTGGGCATGAACTGCGCGCGCTCCTTCAACAGGCGGGTCTGCTGAATGCTGATCTGGCGCAGCGGACCATCCGGTGGAAACGTCACGAAGTCGGGATGCGTGGCGAGCATCAACGGATCGTCATTGCGCTTGTCGGAGGGCAGCTTTTCACGGACGGCCAGGGCCTCCACGTTGGCGGGCAGGCTGAGGTCGTCCCGTTCGATGAGCTCGGCATGGTCCAGCAGGTGGGCTCCCAGACGGCGCGCGAGCGTGGCCTTGCCCACGCCTTCGGGTCCGGAAAACAGCAGGGTCTGCGCGAGACGGCCCTGCGAGACCATTTGCTCCAGCGCCTGGGTGACCGCCCGATTTCCCCAGAAGCCCTCAAACATAGGCGCTCACGATGCTCCAGACGTCGCGCTCGATGGAATCGATATCGGCATCGCCGTTGACCAGTTTGACGCGGCCGGGCTCGGCGGCGGCCAGCGCATGGTAAGCGTCGAAGACGCGGCGATGGAAGTCGATGGACTGATCGTCCATGCGGGTTTCGCAGTGCGGTTCGGCCAGGTTGCGGGCGCGGGCGCGGGCCAGACTGGCTTCGGCCTGGACGTCCACCAGAATGGTGAGGTCGGGCTTGAGGCCGCGGCAGGCGATGGCATCGAGCGCGATGACCGTATCGGCGCCGAGTCCGCGGCCGTAGCCCTGGTAGGCCAGCGAGGAATCCGTGAAGCGATCGCAGAGTACGATTTCGTGGCGTGCCAGCGCCGGCTGGATCCACTCATCCACGTTCTGCGCGCGGGAGGCGAAGTAGAGCAGTATCTCGGTTGTGGCGCTGAGTTCCTCATTGGCCGAGTCCAGCAGGATGCGGCGGATCTTCTGGGCAATGGGGGGGCCGCCGGGCTCGACGGTCTCCAGAACCGTACGGCCCATGCCGCGCAGACGCGCCGCCAGCCGATGCATCTGGGTGGTCTTGCCGGAGCCATCCATGCCTTCGAATGTGATGAAGATCCCGCGGGTCGCCATGAGGAAACCCCCATTGTAGCGGAGGGCGCGCGCTGTACAATATAACGCTAAGGAAACTTCGGGATGCTAAGACAAATCACTCTATCGATTGCCCTTTTGGGGCTGAGTCTGCATGCGCAACAGGGCGGCCGCGGCGGGCAAGGCGCGGGCGGCGGCGCACCGGCGGGAGGACGCGTACCCACGGTGGAAGAGCGCATCACGGGAATGCAGAAACTCGACGGCTACTTCCCCGTCTACTGGGACGAACGGACGGGCAATCTCTGGCTCGAAATTTCCCACATGGACGCCGACTTCCTGTACGCCGGCGGGCTGGCGGCGGGACTGGGGTCCAACGATATCGGGCTGGATCGCGGACAGGAAGGGCAGGGCCGCGTGGTGTCGTTCCAGCGCGTGGGTCCGCGCGTGATGCTGGTGCAGGGCAACGAATCGTTCCGCTCATCGAGCACCAATCCGGCGGAGCGGCGCAGCGTGGAAGACTCCTTCGCCAAGTCCATTCTGTGGGGCTTCACGGTGGGCGCGGAGAGCAATGGACGCGTGCTGGTGGACGCCACGGACTTCTTCGTCCGCGATGGTCTGGGCGCCGGCAACGCGCTGGGAGCATACCGCGTGGATCGGACGCGCAGCGCGGTGTTCATGCCGCGCACCAAGAATTTCCCGAAGAATACCGAGATCGAAGTGACGCTCACGTTCACCAATGAAGCGCAGGGCGGACGCGGCGGCGGCTTCGGTGGACCGGCGCAAGGTCCGCCGCAGATCGTGGTGTCGGTGCCTGGGGCGGCCGCGGGTCGTGGAGGACGCGGCGGCGGCTTCGGTGGCGGCCTGTTCTCCGGCACGGTGGGCAGCGTGACGCCATCGGCCGAAGCGGTGACGCTGCGCGAGCACTTCTCCCTGGTGGAACTGCCCGACAACAAGTATCAGCCGCGCGTGGACGATCCGCGGGCGGGGTACGGCGGGTTGAATTACGTGGACTACAGCGTGCCGATCGGCGAGCCGATGGTGATGCGCTATGTGCGCCGCCATCGCCTGGAGAAGAAGGATCCGAACGCGGCGATGAGCGATCCGGTGAAGCCGATTGAATACTGGGTGGATTCGGGCGCCCCCGACGACGTGAAGAAGGCGCTGGTGGAAGGCGCCAGCTGGTGGAGTCAGGCGTTTGAGGCTGCGGGCTTCACCAATGCCTTCAAGGTGGCCGTACTGCCGGCCGACGCCGACCCGATGGACATCCGCTACAACATGATCAACTGGGTCCACCGTTCCACGCGCGGCTGGAGCACGGGCGGCACGGTGGCGGACCCGCGGACGGGCGAGATCATCAAAGCCACCGTGACGCTGGGCTCGCTGCGCGACCGGCAGGACTACATGATTTTCGAGGGCCTGCTTTCGCCCTACACCACCGGCAACGAGAAGCCGGACATTCTGTACCAGACGGCGCTGGCGCGCATCCGCCAACTGGCCGCGCACGAAGTGGGCCACACGCTCGGGCTGGGTCACAACTACTACGACAGCACGCAGGGCTGGATCTCGGTGATGGACTATCCGCACCCGCAGGAAGAACTGAAGGCGGACGGCACCATCGATCTTTCGCACGCCTACCCGGCGCGCATCGGCGAGTGGGACAAGGTGGCCATCAACTATGGATACCGGCAACTGCCGCACGGCGACGAACATGCCGCGCTGACCCGGATTCTGGACGATGCCTGGGCCAAGGACTTGCGCTACCTGACGAACCAGGATCTGAACGCGCATCCGAAGGTGGACCAGTGGTCGAACGGCGTCAATCAGGCCGATGAATTGAACCGGCTGATGAAGGTCCGCCGGGCCGCGCTGAATCGCATCGGCGAGCACACCATCCGCAACGGCGCGCCGATGGCGACGATTGAGGAGCCGTTCGTGCCGATCTTCATGTACCATCGCTACGCCGTGGAATCGACAGCCAGTATGGTGGGCGGGATCGACTATATTTACGGCCTGCGCGGAGACGGCCGCGTGCCCACCAAGTGGGAGCCGGCGGCGGATCAGCGCAAGGCGCTGGAGGCTCTCTCGGCGACGTTGAAGCCCAGCGAATTGACGGTGCCCAAGCAGGTGCTGGATGCGATTCCGCCGCGTCCTCCGGGGTTCGGGCGTCATCGCGAACTGTTCCCGCGGACGACCGGCGACGGCTTCGACCCGCTGAGTCCGGCGACCATCGCGGCGGATGTGACCATCGGCTTCACGCTGGAACTGGACCGTTCGGCGCGCGTGGTGGCGCAGCATGCGGTGGACCCCAGCCTGCCCGGTCTGGAAGAAGTGATCGACCGGCTGACGAAGGCCGTGCTAGACGCGCCGGCGGCGAACCCGTATGAACTGGAAGTACGGCGGAGCGAAGAACGCGTGCTGGTGGATCGCGTGATGTATCTGGCATCGGCGGCGCCCAACGGGCAGGTACGCGCCATCGCCTCGCTGAAGTTGTCGAAGCTGGCGGCGCGGCTGAGGTCGGAGACTCCGGCGGCGGAGGCGGAAGTGGCACAGCACCAGTTGCTGGCGGCGGATATCAAGCGCTTCCTGGAGCGTCCCATGGATCCGACGCGGCCGATTCCGGCGGCAGATGCACCTCCCGGAGCGCCGATCGGCGGCGACACGGGCATGGACTGGCTGGCGCGGCTGCCGGGCTGCACCTGGTCGGCGGACCATCCCGATTGGTGGTAGGGAAATCGGGGGTTGGTTCGGAGTGGATGAGAGTCACGCCATTCCGTTTTCCTTGCGGAAGCCGGCGAGCCAGGCGTTGTAGCGGTCGGCTGCGGGGGTGCCGGGGACCAGGGGAGCGGTTAGGGACGGGGTTGTGCGGAACGAAGCCAATTGTTGAGTTTTCTCTTTGGTTTGTTCTGGTTGCGGAGCTGGTTTTTCGACTGTTTTTTCGGTCTCCTCTTTCTTAAGGTGGCGATAGGCGGCCATGGACTCCTTGTAGGTCCTTTCGGAAGCGGCGACGCGGCGGTGTAGGCGCATGAAGGTGGGGCTGGTCTTGTCGAAGGCTTCACCGAGTTGGATTCCGGTGCCGGGTTCGGCTTGTTTGGCTTCGTGGATCCAGAGTTCGGCTTCTACGCGGTGGAAGCGGCGGAGGAGCCATTCATGGCGGATGGCCGAGTCGAGGTAGAAACGCTGCTCGGGATCGGTGGCGGTGTAGTGGGTATCGTATTCGGATTGGAGTTTGGCGAAAGCTTCGCGCGATTCTCCGATGACGAATTGAGATTCGGCATCGAGTCCTGATTTAAGAGTAGGCATAGTTTCCTCGGGTCGTTTTCATGGTGACAGACGGGGTGGGGGGAGTCTGAAATTGCGGACTTGGAAGTCGTTTGTTTTGTAAGTAACAAATATTGGGAATTTTGGAAATGGATTTTCACCGCCGAGACGCCGAGACGCCGAGGAAGACGCGGAGGAAGAGTGTCAGCGTCGAAAAACCTCCTGCCCCCCGAAAATACTAGGATTCTCACCCTCACCACGGAGGCACGGAGGACACTGAGGAAGCACGGAGGATCTGAGGGCCGGCCTGCTGGCATGGACAGGCTGCTCGGTCAGTGGACATCGGCAAAGTCCCGAGGCCCAGGCGTTTCTCATGAATTTTGGCGGGCCGCAGGCCCATCCACAGAGGAAGCACACGGAGGAACGGCAGGAGTTAGGGGAGAACTTCGGCGTCGAGTTGGCCTTGGGCGAGACGGACGTGAATGCGGGTGCCTTCGGGGGCTTGGGCGGGGTCTTTTATGACTCCTGCCTCATTTGAGACGATGGCATAGCCGCGCGAGAGGATGCGGAGGGGGCTGAGTTGCGAGAGGTGAGCCGATAGCTCGTCGAGCCGCGCTTTGCGGTGCGCGAGGTCCATGCGGATGGATTGGAGTGCCGCCGTATGGGCGGACTCCATGCGACGGCGACCGGCGGCGAGGCGGGGCCGGATGTCGAAGCGCTGCAAGCGCTGTTCGAGAATCCGGCGCTCGCGCTGACGAGCTTCGAGCGATGCCCGGATCCACTCGCGGAGCCGGTAATCCTGCTCGTCGACGCGCTGCAGTCCGCGACCCACGCGGCGGTGCAGAATGCCGAGCGCACGCTCGATGCCCTGTTGCCGTAGGCGGCGTTCGATCATGGCGAAGCGGTAGCGCATGGACTGGGCAGCTTTGGCGCGCGCGGCGTCAATGCGGTCGAACAGTTCTTCGCGGGTGCAGATGACCAACTCGGCGGCGGCGGAGGGGGTCGGCGCGCGCAGGTCGGCCACAAAATCGGCGATGGTGACGTCCGTCTCGTGGCCGATGGCGGAGACCACGGGCACGCGGCAGGCGGCAATGGCGCGGGCTACCGATTCGGTATTGAACGTCCAGAGATCTTCGAGCGAGCCGCCGCCGCGCGCGACGATGACGAGTTCGGGCCACTGGGAGCGGCTGAACCACTCGATGCCGCGGCAGACCTCTTCCACCGAGCCTTCACCCTGCACGAGAGCGGGAAAGACCCGTATGTGGAGACCGGGAAACCGCCGCGAGAGAATCTGGATCATGTCGGCGATGGCCGCGCCGCGCGGAGAGGTGACGATGCCGATGCGGCGGGGGAAGCGCGGCAGGGGACGCTTGCGGGCGGGGTCGAAGAGTCCTTCCGCGGCGAGTTGCTGCTTGAGTTGCTCGAAAGCCAGTTGGAGCGCGCCGAGTCCTTGAGGCTCCAGCATCTCGACCAGCAACTGGTATTCGCCGCGGGCTTCGTACACGTCGATGCGGCCGCGGGCGAGAACGGCCATCCCGTCGCGCGGCTTGATTTTCCAATACCGGTGGGCGGAGCGGAAGGCCACGCATTTGACCTGGGCCTCACGATCCTTGAGGGTGAAATAGTAGTGGCCGCTGGTGGCCAGCTTGAGGCCGGAGATCTCGCCATTGACGCGCACGTCGCGAAATTCGCCGTCGAGGACGAGGCGAATGGCGGCATTGAGCTCGGTGACCGAGAGGATGCGCCGCTTCGGGGAAAGGTCGAATTCGAGCGCGAACTGGTCCAAAGATTATGGTATCGCGTTGGCCGTCATTTGACGTTCAAGAAGACGGTGGCCGGGGACTGCGCGCTCCCCTGGGTAAGCTGGATGGGGACATCGCCGGTGGGCAGCGAGTTGGGCAGTTGGACCGCCACCTGATACAGGCCGGCATAGGGGCTCAGGACGGCGTAAATGGGCTGGATCACGGTGCTGCCGACGGTGACCGTGAGCGTGCCGGTCACGGCGGGAGCGGAGACGTTGGGCACGATTCCGGCCGGTACCGCGGGATTGACCGTGCCGAGTCCGGTACACCAGAGGATGAGAATGTCGCCGGCTTTGGCAGAGACGGTGCCGGCGATGCTGGACGGATTCCCGATGAATGCGTTATCGGGATACCGCGTGGCGATGGCGTATTTCGTGGGCAGATATTGATAGAGCGCCGGCTGGGTCTGCAGCACGGTGGCGTTGAAGGCGGCGCTGACGCCGGCTCCGTTGGTGACGGTGACGGCCACCGGACCGGGGCTCACATCCGGCGCCTGTACATTGATCTGGCCGGGACTGATGAAGTAAACGTACGCCGGCTTGCCGCCGATGCTGACGGTGACGCCATCGAGCGCTGTGGGGAGCTTGCCATTGACGATGGATTTGCTCCAATCGTCGGTGAAACCGGGCGAGGTGAAATCGGAGCCGTAGATGGTGACCCAACCGGCCGGGGCGATACCCGCCTGACCGCTGGCATTGTTCGAGACACCGGTGATGGTGCCCGCGATGACACCGGTGGCCGCGGCCGGGGTGAGGGTGTACTTGTTGGTGTAGATATGGTCGCCATCCTGTGTGGGCGCGCCGCCCCTGCCGGCATTACCCGCGACATAGATGGTGACGTTGCCGACGTTAGTGGCAGGCGGCGTCCAGTTGAAATTGTAGGTGTAAGAGCCGTTGTGGGGCGGCTGCAAGCTGCTGAAGTAGCCCGTATAGCTATGCTCCATGTATTGCAGCGTCATGCCGGTGGGGCAGGTAGTGCCGGCCAGACTGCAGCCCTGGATTCCGGGCGTGTTGCACAGGCCCCGGAAATTCTGCAAGCCGGGCAGCGAGCACATCAACAGAGTGTTGTTATCGATGTAGGCGAAACTGCCGGCCATGGTGGCGTCTTTGCCGGCCACGCGGGCGGTCAACTGGAAGCCGTACGCCTGCTGAGTGGTGGCGGGATCTGCCACGGTGACGCTGAGCTGCTGGGTGACGCCGGGAGTATAGGTGAGGCCGCTGGGAAAGCTTACGGTGACGCTGCCCTTATTGTTTGGGTCGTTGGCCGTGCCGGTGTGACAACCGGAAGTGGCGCAGGTGGCTCCGCCGTTTTCGGTGGGGATGCCCACGTGGCCCGGATCGGGCCCATATTCATAGGCCCACAGCAGAATTGGGACGGTCCCCATCACCACCGCCGCTTTGGCGAGCCTCAGTCTCGTCGTCCGCATCATAGTGAGTCTAACCCGGTATCGGTTCAGATTACTCGATCAGCCCGGTGAGTTTGAGCGCTTTCCGGGCGGTAGTGCTGAGTGGAATATCGGCAAACTGCGCGGGATCGAACCAGGCATGACCGGAGGGGACCGGCCCGCGCAGGCTGGCCGCGCGCACGGCGATGCGGTAATGGTGGTGGGTGATGGTGTGGCGGAATTCGCCCAACAGACGGCCCGGCCGCACTGTCTGTGATGACCCGGGGAGGCCCGCTGTTTCAGGAAGATCCCAGAAGCCGGCCATGTGGCGGGCGTCGCGCGCATGCTGACTCAGGAGCACGCGAGGGCCGTCGCGAATCAGCAGGAGGGTCCGCTCCAACTGGACCGGAACCACGGTCCGCAGTTTCACGGGAAGCTGCTCGGCCGTGGCCTCCTGACGACCGCGGCAGCGCGCCGCCAGGGGACAGACAAGACACTGCGGATGGCGCGGCAGACAGAGCGTAGCGCCCAATTCCATGAGGGCCTGGTTGAAGGCGCCGGGCTGGGACGGGTCGAGCCAGGACTGGGCGACGGCGCGAAAACGATCCTTGGTGCGCGAGGAGGCGATATCGGCGGCATCGTTTTCGACGCGCGCGACCACGCGCAGGACGTTGCCATCGATGACGGCGTGGGGCAGGCCGAAGGCAATGCTGGCAATGGCAGCCGCGGTGTAATCGCCGATGCCGGGGAGGGCGCGAATGGCATCGTAAGTGGAGGGGAAGGTCCCCGTGGCGGCGATTTGTCCGGCGGCGCGCCAGAGGTTGCGGGCGCGGGAGTAATAGCCCAGGCCGGCCCAGCGCGCCAGAACGTCTTCTTCGCGGGCGGCGGCCAGCGCTTCCACGGTCGGAAAGCTCTGGAGGAAGCGTTCGTAATAGGGAATCACGGCCTGGGCGCGGGTCTGCTGCAGCATGATCTCCGAGACCCAGATGCGGTACGGGTCCTGGGAACGCCGCCATGGCAGATCGCGATGGCCGCGGCGATACCATTCGAGCAGCAAATCCGCCATGCCGGCTTCCCGGCGAGGCTTCACTCGATGACCTTCAGCCACTCGGCCACGACGGCAAAATCTTCGGGGCCGACATCCCATGCGGAGTATTCGGGATTCAGGGGCTCCAGGCGAATCTGTTCGTGCTGCCACTGAGCTTCACCATCGAAGCCCTCGGAATAGGCTTTGCGGCTGGTGTAGCGTTTGACGGTGTAGCGCGCGGTTTCGTCCACTGAGCCGAACCGCTGGATCAGCAGAATCTTGTTCTGCCGGGAGCCCACCGGGTGCAGGCGGAAAAGATTGAGGCTGCCATCGGGGATGCGCGGCTCCATGGACTGGCCCACCACATGGGCCACGAAAAGATCCGGCGTGAGGCGCATGCCTTCGGGGGCGGGCACCCAATCTTCGGCGGTGGATTCCATTTCTTCGCCCAGACTTCCGGCCGCGGCGCGCAGGCTGAACAAAGGCAGGTGCGTCCGGAAAGGCTGTACGGAGACGGGCTCCACGTGTTCCCGGAAGAGTCGATCGAGCACCCGGGAAAAGGCATCCACGGGAACGGCGCGACGCTCGGAAACGCGCAGCGTATTGGAAAGCGAATCTTCGAGGGACGCCAGATATTGTTCCGCGCCCAGTTCCTCTATGCACTGCCGCGCGTGGCCTTCCCAGTGTTCGAGAATTTCGGCGTCGACGGAATCGGCGAGGGTGTCGAAGGCTTCGCGAAAGCGCAGCCAGGCGCGATTTTGTTGCGGATCGACGAGAAGAAGCCCCACGGCGACGGGCGGACGCCCGGCAGGCACGGCTTCGAGCACTACGAAGATGCCTTGGCGGGCCGAGATGGGAGTGGCGGGGGCCGGCATGCTTGGTCTTGGACCTGTACTTATACTACTTTGCTTATCGGTTGGAGGGGTAGAAGTATGAAGGTCACGGGTGCGCAGGAATCCTGGCGTAGGAGTACGCCAGGCGGGATCCTCGGGAACGGAAACCGCAGCATGTCTCGGCGGCGATGCAGTACCTAGGCACCGAGCAAGGTGATGTGATGAGCGTGTATGCGGCAACGCTTCCTGACGGGCGCGGCTCGGATTGGAATCCACGCCGTACCACAGGCTCATGGCAACGCTGACGGTCGCGGCTCGGATTGGTTACTTGCCCGTCATGGGCGGACCTTGGATCACGCCGTAGGGGTAGTAGCCATCGCGGTAGCGCAGCTTGGCGTTGGGCAGCGCGGGCAATTCCACTTTGATGCGGCGGAACTGGCGCGCGTTCGACACGGGATCCACATCGGGGATGTAGCGCAGCACATACTGCGTTTCAATCTCTCCGGAGATGCCGCCGACGGCTTTGATGATGCCGGAAGAAATCTGACCGGCATAGCCGCCGGTGCCTACAGTAAGAGCGTAATTGCCATCGTCGGATGGGTGAGAGAGGTAGCCGGAGACATCCTTATACAAGTTGTCGAGCGGATATTCGACGTGGCCGCCGGTTTCGATGGAAAGTTTCTCCAGCGTAGCGCCATCGGGATTGTCGAAGCCGAAGGCCTTGGTACTGATGGCGTAAATGGTCACCATGTTGCGTTTGGCCAATTCGAGGACTTCTTCGGTGCTGTGCTTGCTGTGGTTGTCGTGACCGTCACCCACGATGATGATGACGCGGCGCGGTTCGTAGGGCTCACCCTTCACCAGGGCGCGATCGACGCAGGCGCGATAGATGGCATCGTTCATGGTGGAACCGCCGCCGGGCTTCATGCGGCGAATGGCGGTGGCCAGCTTGTCCGAATCCTCCGTAGTGTTGACGGCGAGTTCGGCATCGTTGTTATAGGTGATCAGGTAGCCGGTATGCAGCGGGTCGCCGGGGAGGAGCGCCCAGACCAGTTCCAGAATAGCTTCCTGGTATTTGTCCCAGTGGATCTTCATGGAACTGCTCTGATCGATCAGGAAACCGACCACCACGGGCTGTTTTTCGGCGTGGCTGAAGAAGCTGATGCGCTGTTGTTTGTTCTCATCCATCACGCGAAAATCGCGCACCGTGAGGTTGGAGATGAACTTGCCCTTTTCGTCCGTAGCCGTAACGGGAACAATGACTTCGGTGGTGTTCGAGGTGAACTTCGGCACCGCATCCTGCTGCGGCTTCGCAGGTTCGGCCGGCTTGGCGGGGGCGACCTTTTCCTGAGGCAGGGCGGCAAAGGCCAGCACCAGCCCGCAAACCGAAACGGCAAGAGTGGAACGAAGCATGGAAATCACAACTCCACTTATTTTAGCTCACAGACCTGCCGGATAATGGCGTCGGTGAATTCCGTGGTGGAAGCATGGCCGCCGACGTCGCCCGTGAGGTGCTCTTTGGCGGCATAAGTGCGATAGATGGCCTGGTGCAGGCGCTGCGACGCGGCGCGCTCCCCGAGGTGGGCCAGCATCAGCACGGCGGACTGCATCAAGGCGGTGGGATTCGCCAGGCCTTTTCCCGCGATATCGGGCGCGGTGCCGTGAACAGCCTCGAAGATGGCATGGTGGTCGCCCATGTTGGCGCCGGGGACGATGCCGAGGCCGCCGACCAGGCCCGCGGTCAGGTCGGAAATGATATCGCCGTAGAGGTTGGGCAGCACCAGCACATCAAAAGTCTCGGGCCGCATCACAAGCTGCATGCAGGCGTTATCGACGATGAGTTCGTTGTACTGAATTTCGGGGTAGGCGGAGGCCACTTCGCGGCAGCACTTCAAAAACAGGCCGTCGCTCAGCTTCATGATGTTGGCCTTATGGATGGCCGAGACCTTGCGGCGTCCTTCGCGGCGGGACCACTCGAAGGCCGAGCGGGCGATGCGCATGGAAGCGTTCTTGGTGATGATTTTGAGGCTTTCGACCACGCCGGGGACGACTTCGTGCTCGAGTCCGGAGTAGAGGTCCTCCGTATTCTCGCGGAAAATGGCGAGATCCAGATTCAGATCGGCAAAGCGGGTCTTCAGCCCGGGCAGCATGCGCACGGGGCGAAAATTGGTGTAAAGGCCGAGCTTCTTGCGCAGGGCGACGTTGATGCTCTGGTGGCCTCCGCCAATGGGCGTGGCGGTGGGTCCTTTCAGGCCGACATGGGTGACTTCGAGCGAGGCGAAGACCTCATCGGGGATCAACTGGCCATATTCGGCAAGGGCGCGCGCGCCGGCTTCGACCCTCTCCCACTCGATGGCCACTCCGGTGGCGTCTACGGCACGTACGGTAGCTTCGGCAACTTCGGGTCCAATTCCGTCTCCGGGGATCAACGTTATCTGATGGGCCATCACGTCTATTATAAAGTTGAGACGACGTGCTTCCCAATTTTTCAGCAGATCGCCGCGAAATGGTGGACCGCCAACTGCGTGCGCGAGGAATTCGCGACCAGGCAGTGCTGGACGCCATGGGGCGGATTCCGCGCGAGGAATTCGTCCCGGAGAGCGACCGCGAGGCCGCCTACTGGGACGGTCCCCTGCAAATCGGCTTCGGCCAGACCATCTCACAGCCGTATATGACGGCGCTCATGGCGCAGTCGCTGGAACTGCGCGGCGGCGAGCGGGTGCTGGAAGTGGGCACGGGCAGCGGATATGCAGCGGCGGTGCTGGGACAGCTGGCGCGCGAGGTGATCAGCGTGGAACTGGTGCCGGAACTGGTGGAACTGGCGCGCGCGACTCTGCGCCGCACGGGCTTGGGCGGCAAGGTGATGGTGCTCTCCGGCGACGGGTCGTGGGGCCATCCGGATCTAGCCCCGTTTCAGGCGATTTCGGTAGCGGCTGGCGCTCCTGAGATTCCGCGGAGTCTGCTGGAACAACTGGCTGACCCTGGCCGGCTGGTGATTCCGGTGGGTCCGCACCTCGATCAGGAATTGCGCGTAGTGACGAAGCGGAACGGGCGGCTGGAGAGCCGGGTGGCGACGATGTGCAGTTTTGTGCCGCTGCTCGGCAGCCAGGGGTGGCGGTAGACCTCACCGCGGAGGCGCGGAGGCGCGGAGGAAGACGCGGAGACAGTGTCGAAAAACCGGCTGGACATCTTGCAAAGTCCCGAGGCCCAGGCGTTTTTCATGAATTTTGGCGGGCCGCAGGCCCATCCCCAACAGACGACGAAAGGCGATCGTCTATCGTACTGGACAGCGGAAGGACATCCCTGTCAGGATTGAGAAAGATGCGACTGCGAACCGCCAAAGATCGCTTGAAGATCGAGCACAGCATCATCGACGGCGTGCGCGAGATTCTGGAGGAAGTTCTGGCGAAGAATCCCGAGATTCGCTCGGTGATCCCGGGGGTGATTCGTCCGGTGCGCGACGCGCGGGGGAAGGTCAAAATCCGCGTGACGGTCCCGGTCCAGAACGGGTGGAAAGCGATCGCGTTGAGCGCGGGAGCCCGGCAGGAACTCTTTGTCAGCACCGATTGGACGAAGGAAGAGCTGGAGGCCGCCTTCACGAAAGCCGGGGCTGAACGGTAGACGTCAGGGCCGCCAGCGTGGACTGGGCGGTGGCGCGCCAGGTGAATCGCGCCACGCGGCGGGGACCGGCGAGAGCGAGATGGGCGCGCAGTCCGGGATCGTCCACGATGTGGACCATGGCCGCGGTGATGGCGGCGATATCCAGCGGGTCGAACTGCAGCGCGGCATCGCCCGCGATACCGGCGAGCGGCTGGATATTCGAGCAGGCGGTGGGAATGGCGGCGGCCATGGCTTCGGGCACCGGCAAGCCGAAGCCTTCGAACTTGCTGGGGTAAACGAAAGCCCAGGCGCGGGCGTAGAGATCGTGCAGGTCGGCGCGCGGGATCCAGCCGGGGAAATCCACCGCGTCCTGCAAGCCGAGCGACGCGCGGAGTTCTTCCAGAGGACCGGTGAAGAAGCCGTGGATTCCACAGACAATGAGTCGAAAGCCGGGGTGCGTGGTGCGGAATTGGGCAAAGGCGCGCAAAAGCCCGTCGAGATTCTTGTGAGGATGGAGGGTGGAGGCGGCCAGCAGAAAAGGCTCGGGCAGGCGACGGGCGGCGATCTCGAAGAACGCCGGATCCACACCCAAAGTCGCCACGCGGATTTTCGATTCGGGCAGGCGATAGAACAGACGCAGATCGGCGGCCGTAGCGTCGGAATCGGCCAGCACCAAACGCGAGACTTGGGCCGACCAGAAGAGGAAGAAATTCCAGAAGGGCAGGTCGAACCAGCGGAAATATTCGGGATGGCGCTTGTGCTGCAGGTCGTGGAAGACCGTGACTTGCGGGCAGGGGCAGAGCAGCGGCGCGGTGAAGCCGGGATTCAGCATCACGTCCAGCCCGAGACGTACCGCGGCGAGGGGCAGCGCCGTCTGCTCCCAAAGAATGCGCGCGGGACGGGAGACGGCGCGGACGGACTGCGGGAGTTGCTCAAAGTTGGGCGACTTAGGGACCAGATCGGCCCCCGTTTCGCGATTGGTGAAGATGAAATACCGGTTGACCGGGTCGATTTCGGCCAGCGCCGCCAGCAGTCCGCGGAGGTAGATTTCGGTGCCCCCCACGCCGCCCGGAATGAGGTAGAGGCCGTTGACGCCGATGCGCAGCGGACGCATGTCAGTGGACTGTGGTGGAGCAGGCCAGGGCTTGACGCAGCGCCACGGGCGCCTCGGGAATGGTGGGGTCGAGCGCAATGGCGCGCTGGTAGTCGGCCACGGCCCGGTCGCACTGCTTGAGGTTGTAGTAAACCAGTCCGCGATAGAAGAACGTGACCGCGTACTTGGGATCGAGCTTCTCGGCCTGATTCAAAGCCTCGAGGGCGTCGGACCAGCGGCCGGCGGCGCCGCAGACCTGTCCAATCTGCGAATACACATGGGCCGAGGGCTTGAGGGCGGCGGCCTGACGGAGTTTTTCGAGAGCCTGATCGGTCTGGTGCATCTCGGAATAGGCGAGGCCCCAATCGATGAGAAGGTCGGCGGTGGGCGGACCCACGGCGGCGGCATCGGCGAATCTGGCGATGGCCGTGGGATAGTCGTGGCGCGCGAAATAAACGAAGGCCAGTTGAAAGCGGGCGCGCATCTTATTCGGCGATTTCTGGACGGTGTCCTGCCACAGGGACATGGAGTCGTTCCAGACGGCGGCGCGGACATGGGTAGCGAATGCCGCGGCCAGCACGACCACGGCTCCGGCATAGGCCAGTTGTTTGGCCGGAATTTTGATGCGGCTCACCAGGTCCACCACGATGAGGAGCAGACCGAGCATGGAGAAATACAGGCGGCGCTCGGCGATGGGATCCTGAATGGGCAGCACCGAAGAAGTGGGCGCCATCAGCACCAGGTAGGCCAGAAAACCGTAGCTGGCCAGCGGGAAGCGCCGGCGGTAGAGCCAGGCGGCGGCGACGAGCGCGACCAGCGCCAGCAGCCCGAAGATGGCGCCGTGCTCGGTGATGGTGTGCGAGATGGGGAAGTCCCAATCAGCGCGGAGATCCACCGGCACGAAGAACTCGCGAATGTAGACGAAAAGGGCGCGGCACTCAGTGAAGAAGTACTGATACCAGCGGAAATCCTTCATGCCGAAGCCGGCCGTGGTGGCTCCGAAAATGATGTTGGAGTAGTAGACCAGAGCGGCGGCGCCGCCGGCCGCCATGACGCCGTACAAACGCCAGTTCGCCAGAATCCCCTTCAGCGAGAACGGCGGATTGAACCAGAAATCGGTCAGGACCAGAAGCACCGGCAGGGCCACCGTCTGCTCTTTGGAAAGCATGGCGAGGCCCGTGAAGGCCAGAACTTCGATCACCACGACCCACGTGGCGGCGGCCTCCCTGCGATAGAGGAAGATGGCGAAGGCGGCCATGGCGAACATGGTGCTGAGGGCTTCGCTGCGTCCGGCGAGGTAGGCCACGGCCTCGGTCTGCACGGGGTGCAGCAGGAAAATGAAAGCGGCGAGGCCGGCCAGCAGGTCGCGGCGGGCCTTGGCGATGCCGCCGAGTTCGATGAGGCGGCGCACGATCAGGAAAATCAGGCCGGACGCGATGCAGTGAATGAGCACGTTGATCACGTGATAACTGAAGGGATCGTCGCCGGAGAGTTGGGAATTGATCCAGTAGCTGAACTGCAGCACCGGGCGGACGTTCTTGATCCAGGCGGCGAGAGGCGCGGCGGCACTGGGCAGAGCAAAGGCAAGCGCCGTATCGTCGAAAAGGAATTCGCCGTGGAGGGAGGGTCCGTAAGCCCAAAATACGATGATGAGTGCGACAGCGGCGGCGACAAGGAACGGCCAGCGCGCCGGTTGAGGGGGAGCGCCCAGGGTTTCGGGTTTTTGGACCAGCGGCTTAGCTTTCATGATTGCGAAGGCTTTGAATATGGTATTCGAGAATGGCGACTCGCTGCGCCAGCGCGATGTTATCGTCGCGTAGGTGAGAGATGATCACCGAAAAGCGGAAGAACATCATCAGGAAAACGCCGGCGGCCAGCAGGAACAGCGTGAGCGGCGTATCGGGCAGGCCGGTGAGGCGGCGGAACAGATCGAGCAGCGGCCGAAAGCGCGAGAGCACGAGCATGGCGCCGGCGGCCAGCAGCCACGTGACGGAGTATTCCACGCGGATGTGCGCGCGGCGAACGCTGATCAGCACCATGATCAGGAGCACGAGGCTCAGACCGGTGGTGACGTTCAAGAGTCGATCCATTTATGCTCCTTCCTCTGGGGGAGGCGCGCCGCGGTGCAGGCGACGCTCGAACTTTAGCACGTTGACGAAGACTCCCAGCAGTACGTGAATGATGTAGTACAGCGATTTGAGGGCGGTGATGGAGGAGCGGCCGGTATACCGGGGCCGCATCTTGCAGGGGATTTCTTCAAAGCGGAAACGGCGGCGCTGGAGTACCACCAGAGCTTCGATTTCGGGATACTCCAGCGGAAAGCTATTGGTGAAAACGCCGAGGGCGATCCGGTTGACGCCGACGAAGCCGGAGGTCGGGTCGTGGACCGGCTTACCGAGAATGGGGCGAAGCACGGCGCGAAAGAAGCGGATGCCGAGTCGCCGGACCAGCACCGTATCGGAGCCGGTGGGCTCGGCGAATCGCGACCCGATCACCATCTCACAGCCGGAGGATTTCAGCTTGTCCAGGACGCGGGGAATGTCGCGGGGATCGTGCTGCCCGTCGCCATCCACGCGAATCACGTAATCGAAGCCCAGTTCGTAGGCCAGTTTGTAGCCTGCCTGCACGGCGCCGCCCAGGCCCAGATGATGCGGCAGCGGGAGCACGTCGGCGCCGGCCTCACGGGCGCGGGCGATGGTGCGGTCCTGCGAGCAATCGTCGATCACCAGCACGGGGACGCCGGGGACGTGTTCGTGGATGGAGTGCACTACCTCGGCGATGGCGCCTTCTTCGTTCAGGGCGGGCACAATCACCAGCAGCGAATCGGGACCATTGGGACGAATCACAGCGCGGCAATCCTCCTGACGCTGATGGAGTGGCTGCGTAGCAGGCGCGTAAAGACGGCCGGAGTGATGCGGGCGCGGGCGCGAATCTGGCGGCGCTGGCGAAGCAGGTGGGGCGCGCGTCTCAGGGCGGCAAAATGGGCGCGAACGACGTACCAGAGCATGCGGACGCCGGCATTGCCTTCGGCGCGAAAACGGGCAGCGCTGCCGCGACCTTGTAGACTGTACCAGAAGTGCCAGAAATAGCGGGCGGCCGTCACGAAGGGAGCGGCCAGCAGCAGCGGGGTGGGGAAATTCTTGGCCAGCACGAAGAGACGGTTCCGCTCCACATAGTAGGCCTTCACCGGCGATGCCCGCCCGGCCGAATGCGAATAGTGATGTTCCACCACGGCCTTCGGCGCGTAGAGGCATTTCCAACCGGCCCAGCGGGCGCGGAGGCCGAGATCGGTATCTTCGCAGTAGAGGAAAAAATCGTCGTCGAAGCCGCCGATTTCATCCAGCATGGCGCGCCGGTAGAGGGCTGCGGAGCCACTGGGAAAGAGCGCTTCCTCCATGACGGGGAAATCTTCGGCGGGCCGGCCGTGGCCGCGCTGCTTGCTGCTGCCGTCGCGGGCTACCAGCATGCCGGCGGAATCCAGGCCGGGTTCGCCAAAGAGGCGGACCTGCGACGCGCACATTCCGGCGTCGGGCCGGTCATCGAGGGCGCGGACCAGTTCGTCGAGCCAATTGGGGCAGGGCGCGGCATCGTCATTCAGCGCCGCCAGGTAGCGGGCTTTAGAGGTCTGAAAGCCGCGATTCACGGCCGCACCGAAGCCAATATTCCCATTACAGTCAATAACTTGCGCTCCTGGGGCGACGCCGTTTCGTTGTACCAGCCCTTGGCCGCTGTTGTCCATCACAATCACTTCAAAATCACGCCGCGTCTGGAGGGCGAGAGAAGCCACGCAGTCCCGCAGCCGCGAATCCGCCGCCAGGGTGGGGATCACCACCGTGACCAGAATGTCAGACAATTACTTGATTTTAACCTGCGCGGAGGCGATGGAGTGGGTCAGGGGGGTAACATCCCTATGACAAATCTCGTCTACACTTGCGCTATGACCAAAAAGCTGCTCTTTGTAAGCACACTCGTTCTTGCCCTGGCCTTCGTCGCCCTGGCGGCAGACCCCACCGGCAAGTGGACCTATGAACAGGCTGGATTCGGCGGCCGCGGCGGTGGCGGCGGTGGTACCCCTCCCGCTCCCGTGACGACCACTTTGGATTTGAAGGCCTCTGGCGCATCCCTGACCGGCACCTCGACCCGTCCCGGCCGTGGCGGAGATCCGATGGTATCGGAGATCAAGAACGGTAAGGTCAGTGGCGACACCATCACCTTCACCACCGAGCAACCCGGACGCGGCGGCGGAGACCCCACCGTTATCACCTATAAAGGAACCGTGAAGGGCGATACGATCGACCTGGAAATCACCCGTCCCGGACGCGGCGGCGGCGACCCCACCACCACCAAAGTAACTGCCAAGAAAGCCACCACTTAGGACAGGCTTGACGGCCCGATAACGCGCGCGGCTCCGATGCGAGCCGCGTGCGTCGGGGGTGTCTTGTTGGATCTGTCGCACTTTCCCTGTGAAATATCTGCCTCACTGCGTCCTGCCGGTAACATCCTGCCTCCTGTCAACGCCTAACCTTGCACTATGACCAAAAAGCTGCTTTTTGTACTGACGATTTTGCTTGTTGCTGCATTCGGCGCCTCGGCGGCCGACATCAGCGGCAAGTGGACTGCTGAGCAACCCGGCCGCAACGGCGGGGCTCCTCGCGTGACAACGTTCACTTTCAAGGTAGATGGCGCGAAGTTGACCGGTAGCATGTCTCGCCCCGGCCGCGGTGGAGATCCGATGGTATCGGAAATCACCGACGGTAAGGTGGACGGCAACAACGTGACCTTCTCCGTGAAGATGAGCATGGGCGGACAGGATATGGTATCGACCTATAAGGGCACCGTGAGCGGTGACACGATCGAGCTCGAAACCACTCGTCCGGGCCAGGATGGAACGCCGATGGTCCAGAAGATGACCGCCAAGCGCGCCACCACCTAGGCTTTAGTCCTTCGGTTCAAAGCGGCCTCCCGACGCCTCGCGCGTAGGGAGGCCGTTTTGTTTTTAGATGCTCAGTTCTTCTCTTCCACCCGCACCATCGGGCTGCCGGTGCGCGTCTGCCCCATATAGGTCTCCACGGTCTGAGTCTTCCCGTCGGCAGACAGGCTGCGCACTTCCACCATGGAGAGGCCGCGATCGCCCGTCACGGTGGTGACCAGTTTCGCGCCCTCCCAGTGGGTCTTGGAATGGAACTCATTGCCGTTCACCTCGTTGATGCATTCCCGATCGTCGGTGGTGAGTTTAAGGAACAGGTTGGCGCCGGAAATTGTGACCACCGGGCCTTTTTGTTGGATGGTCTCCTGGTAGTTTTTCGGCTTGGCAGTCCAGTGGCCGGAAAGGTCGGGTTTTTTATCCTGGGTCCAGAGGGGCGCGGTCAGCAAGAAAGTCAGTGCAAGCGTTCGGTTCATGTTAGTTACTCCTGCCGCAGGCAGCGGATGGGATCGGTACGAATAGCTCGGAAGGCCGGGACGGCGGAGGCGGCGAGCGCGACGACGAGCATGAGCGCCGACGCGGCGGCGAGCGTCCAGGGGTCGGCCGGGGCCACGCTGAAGAGGAGGCCTCGGAGGAAGCCTGATGCCGCCAGGGACAGCGGCACTCCGGCGGCGATGCCGGCGAGGCAGAGTGTGAGTCCGCGGCGCAGCACGAGCCCGAAGATATGGCGCGGCCCGGCGCCGACGGCCATGCGGACGCCGAACTCCGGGGCGCGCTGCACCACCAGGTAAGACAGAACCCCGTACAGGCCCGTCAACACCAGAGCGAGCGCCAGCAGCGCCAACAACGCCGACGTGACGGAGCGGAGTTTCTGCGAGGCTACCGAGCTCTCCAGCCGCTGCTCCATTGTTCGTATGTCCGACGCGGCCACGGAGCTATCCAGGTTCGCCAGGCAGCGGCGCGCGGTTTGCGAAAGCGCGGAGGGATCCCCGGCAGTGCGCAGCAGGATGGCGGCAGAGCGCAGGTCGCGCCGCTGAGGATACGGCCGGTAAACGACGGGGGGAACGTCGTCCTCCAGACTGGTGCGGCGGGAATCGTGTGCTGTACCCACTATGGTGAGCCAGGGCGCGGGCGATTCGAGCGGTCCCAGTTTGATGCGCCGCCCCGTGGCGGTGTCGCCATTGAGGAACCGCCGCGCGAAGGCCCGATTGACGATCACCGAATCCGTGTCCACCGCCGTGAAGGGCCGTCCTTCCAGCAGTGTGGTGCCGATGGCTTCAAAGTAGTTCTCGCTGACGAAGGCCGCTTCCACGCGATGGCGCAGAGCGTCGGAGGGATCCCAGGGCGGCGCGCCCTCAACGCTGACCACTGCGAAGCCCCCGCCAGTTCCGGCAAACGGCAGGGCGGACGTGAGGGCGGCGGAACGGACTCCGGGCAGTGCAGCGAAGGCGGTCAGCGTCCGATCGAAGAATTGGAGCTGACGGGCCGGCTCGCGATATCCGGCAGTGGGGAGAGCGATCGAGAGCGTGAGCAGGTGGGCGGCACGGAAGCCCGGGTCCACCGCAGTGACGGCGGCGAAACTGCGCGCCATCAGCGTGGCGCCTGTCAGCAGCGCCAGACTCAGGGCCACTTCGGCCACTACCAGCGCACCGCGCAGTTCGATTTTCGCGGCCGGCGCCAGGCCGAAGAGCACAGCGATGGCGACAGCCGTGGCCGTGGTGAATAGAAACACCGGCCCGTCCAGGTGGATGGCGCGGCCGGCAAGCAGGGTAGCCGGAATAAGCGGCAGGATGGCGCGAAGCAGCGCGGCGGCCAAGGCTACACCGGCCGCCGAACCGGCGACCGCCAGCACCAGGCATTCGATGAAGCGTTGCTGCCGCAAACGGGCCGCCGAAGCGCCCAGAGCGACCCGCACCGCCATCTCCCCGCGGCGGGCAGCCGAGCGCGCCACCAGCAGTCCGGCCACGTTGGCCGAAGCAATGAGCAGCACGAAGATCACCACCCCCATCAACACCAGCCAGACCTGCCGCGTCTTGCCCGTGAGCCAGGTCCGCAGCGGCGCCACCACGGGAGAACCTCCCGCGCCGAAGCCCTGAGCGCGCGCCGAGATGGCGGCAAGCGCGGCCGTGAGTTGGCGGTCCGTGGCCCCCGGACGAAGCCGGCCGATGACACGCACCAGTTCCACGGGACCGCCGGACTGGCCGGACGCCGGGTCGAGCCCGATGGGCACCCATACGCGAGCAGCCGGAGGGAAGTCGAAGGACGGCGGCAGTTCTCCGACCACGCGATAAGGGCGGCCATCGAGTTGAATGGAATCGCGGCGCGGCCGGCCGTTCCAAAAGGCGCGGCTGACAACGACGACTCCCGCCGCGCCAAGCCGGTCTTCGGCAGCCGTGAACGAGCGGCCCATGTCCGGGGCAATGCCCAGCACGCTGAAGAACTCGTGCGAGACGCGCGCCACAGGCACGCTCTCGGCCAGGCCGCTCCCGGTGAGGGTGTAGGAGTCGATGCTGTACGCGGCGAGCGCCGCGTCCTGCTGCGCCTGCCAGTCAAAGAAGATCGGAGCGGTAACGACGGTTTCCTTGAAGGAAGGATAGAACTGCGTGACGGACATCAACCGGCCCGGTTCGGGATAGGGCAGCGGGCGCAGGACCACCGAATAGACCAGGCTGAAGACCGCCGTATTGGCGCCGGTGGCCAGTGCGATGGCGGTGAGCGAGGCAGCGGCAAAGCCCCGGCCGCGGCGCAGCAGGCGTATAGACAGACGGATATCGTTCCAGATGAAGGCCATCGTAATTTGGTCCTGGCGGCTATTTGTTGACGAACAGTTCCCGCCAGGACCCGTCCATCGGGTCCCATTGCGGGGCGGGGTCCGCGCCGTCGGCGGTAAAGAGAGTGCCGTGGCCGCGGGAGCAGACCAGTTCCGTGCCGGCCCGTTCCAGCAGGGTGCGTGCGCCTGTACCGAAGGTGACCGGCAGACTCAGCCGGTGGAGACAAGTGCGGCAGCGCAATGCCTGATCGCGCCAGCACCAGTAAAGGACGGCGGCGGGTCCGGCGAGGAACAGCCATAACGAGACGACGCCCGCGAACAGGTTGGTCTCGCCGCTATTGATGGTCATCCACGAACTGCCGAATTCGACGGTCACCAGGAGGACCAGCGTGAGTGAGAGGGCCGCCTTCGCAGCCAGGAAAGCGGCATAACGGGGCGTGCGGCGATAGGCCAGCAAGGCTCCCAGACTGGCGACGCAGACCAGCGCCAGCCACGGGATTCCCAGAGTGGACAGCGGGCGGGCCGAGAGACCGCTGATCGGCTCCACAATCACGGCCGTGCCGGCGGTCACCGGCTTCACCTGCGCCGCGAGTTGGCGGAGTTCGTTCCGCGCTTGCGCCGGGGAAATGCCGGGCTTCAAGCGCGCGACAGCGGGCGCCTGTTTGAGGTCAGCCGGAAGGGCGAGAATCCAAAGCTCGGGGCGGGCATCCAGGAACCAGAAATCGGCCGGCAGTACGCCGATCACTCGGGCATGCTCGGTGGTGCGGCCGATTACCCCGGGGTCGCTGTGGAACTTTCGCTGCCAGGCGGCATAGCTGAGGACTACCCCCGGCGGGTCATCCGGCAACGGAGTGAGCGTACCGAGCAGCGGGCGGGTCTGGAGAAGTGAGAAAAAATTGGCGCTGGCGTGGGCGACGGCCGGATTGCGACTGGTCCACAGGTACAGGGCCGCGCCCTCCAGCGATTGGGCACGGGCGTTCCAATCGGCCAGTTTGCCGGGCGGCACGCCGTAATGAGCGCCCATGAATGGCAGCGACTGCGATAGCAGGACGAGGGGAGCGCCGGCGAAAGGCTCCCCGTGCAGTACGCGGCGCGTTTCCCTGAGTCGGGTGGGCGCTATGACCGCGGCAATCAGCAACACCAGCGCGAGCAGGCAGGCGCCCGGCGAACGGGCCATCCGCAGCAGCGTTTCGGGGAATTCGGCTTGCGTGGCGCGCAGATAGGCGGCGTCGCAGACAGCCCCGGAACAGTGGACGAAGAGTTGCAAGCGTTCCCCGGTATGACTGCCCATCCACCACCAGATTTCCGCCTCCCACTCACGCCACCAGTCGTCACGCAACTCCGGCGGCGCCACGGCGGCAGCCACGGTCAGGAGCAAGCGCGATTCGAGGGGCAGCCGCATGGAATTTCAGGACTCCTTGGGCGTGAACTCCGGCAGCCGATATTTCAGGGCGGCGGCTGCCAGGGCAGGTTCGGCTTCGGCGGTGATCTGGTAATAACGGCGGGGCGGCCGCTGGCCCGCGCGGGCTATGGCGGCATGCTCCCACTGCGAGCGGATCAGCTTGGCCTTCTCCAGTTTGCGGAGGGCCGGATAAACGGTGCCGCTGGGCAGTCCGGCGGCTTCCATGATTTGGAACCCATACCCCTGGCCGCTGGCAATCGCGTGCAGCACCAGGGACGAAACGTAACTCAGGTCAGCCATTCTCGCTATATATGTATCACTGCTACATAGGGTAGTCAAGAGGAATCTTAGAATAGGAGCAGCATGATGTATCCCCGGGTCCTTCTGCTTTTGGGGTTTTCGGTTTTTTCCTTCCACGCAGCGGAAAAAGACGCTCTGGCGATTGACGCCACGCTGCAGGCGCGGCACGTGCCTTACGGCACGGTGATGAATCCGATTTTTGCGCAGGGCAGCCCCGGCACGATTGTGGACTACACGCGCTGCGGCGATTCGGCTCTGTGGACGGGCCACTATCTGGCGGCGGAGGCGTTCCGCTACAAGGTGACCGGCAGCGCCGACGCGCTCGCCAACTTGCAGGGGGCGCTCAACGGACTGACGCAGTTGGTGAACATCACGGGGTCGGACGTTCTGGCGCGGTGCGCGATACCCGCCGATTCGCCGTACGCGGCGTCGATCTCCAGCCAGGAATCGGGCAACGGAATCTATCACGCGACGGTGAACGGGAAGGCGTGGCTATGGGTGGGCAACACCTCGCGGGACCAGTATTGCGGGGTTTTCTTCGGCTTGGGCGCGGCGTACGATCTGGTGACGGACGCGACGATTCGGGCCTCCATATCCTCCCTGGCGACGCGGATGATCAAGAATCTATCGGGCAATTTGTGGACCGTATTGCTGCCCAACTTCTCCGTGAGCACGACCTTTCTGATCCGGCCCGACGAACAGTTGACGCTGCTGCAGATTGGGCAGCATGTGAATCCGCAAGCCTTCAGCAGCGACTATGCCAGCCAGGCGGGAACGCTGGCAGTGGTGAGCCCGGCGCCGCTCCAGGTGGATGCGTCGAACAATCAAAGCTCCTACTTCAAATTCAATCTCGACTTCATCAACATGTTCAACCTGATCCGGCTGCAGGGACCTTCGTCGGCGCTGACGTATTACGAGACAGGCTATGCGGCCATCCGCGCCGCCACCATTTCGCACCACAACGCGCACTTCAACATGATCGACCGGGGACTGCACGGTCCTAATATCGCGCGAGATACCGATACTCGTGCGGCTTTGGACGAGTGGCTGACGCGACCTCGCACTGACGTCTTCGTGGATTTGGCGGGAAAGCTTCCGACGTGCGGAAATGTGAATGAGGCCTGCGACCCGGTCCCGGTGGCGGAACGGCCGCCCTCGGACTTCCTGTGGCAACTGGATCCCTATCAACTTTCCGGCGGCGGGTCAGGGGTGGTGGAGACAGCAGGAATCGACTATCTACTGCCCTATTGGATGGCGCGCTATTACGGAGTGATCACGCTGCCGGAAAACGCCGAGCCGGCCAGACGCCATCCGCGCTAAGGCTGGGCCACTCGACCGAAGAACAGGATGTAGCCATCGGGGTCGCGGATCTCGAAGCCGCGCAGACCCTCGGAGGTGTCCTTCAATTCCTGGTGGAAGGTCACGCCATTGGCGGCGAACTCGAGGGCCACCGCATCGGGGTCCGGGGCATACACAAAGGCATCCCACTTCATTTCGGGATTGCGGCTGGCATTCGGCTGGGGCTCGGTGCCCTCATCGGACTTCACGAAAAGCTGGGCTCCGTCACGGCCCACGATGGCGAAAAAGGGACTCTGCTCCGGCTCCTGGAACCTGATCTCAAAGCCAAGCCTGTCGCGGTAAAACGCGATCGTCCGCTCCACATCGCTGACGATGAAGAAGGGCGAAATTGCCGTCAGAGCAGCCATATCATCTACCTCGCGCGGACGTCGACGTGCGCATTTTCCTGGACGGCGTCGCTGGGATTAGAAACCACCAAATCGCCATCGGCAATCCCGGAGATGACTTCGATTTCGGAGCCGAGATCCTGCCCGATGATCACGCTGTGGAAGTGCACGATGTGATCCGGCCCGACGACCGCGACGCGGGCTCCGTTCTTGTCCATCATCACGGTGTCGCCGGGAACGCGCAGCGTGGGCCGCGGCTTGGAGCCGGCGAAGCGCACCTGCGCATACATTCCGGGAAACAGAGCTGCGCCGGGGTTGGGCGTTTCCAGAATCACCAGCATGGAGCGGGACGTGGCATCGAGCGAACTGGAGATGTTGGTGACGCGCGCCGGGAAGACCTGACCGGCACGCTCCTGCACGCGCAGTTCGGCGCTTTGGCCGTTGTGCATCTCCTCCACATAACTCTGCGGCACGTTCACGAAAATGCGCAGCGGCTCAATGCGGGCCACGCGGAACATCTCGCGCGTGGCGCCTCCATTGCCGGCGTTGATCAGCGTGCCGACATCCACATTGCGCGCGGTGACGATGCCGTCGAACGGGGCGGTGACGCGCGAAAATGCCTTGAGCTGTTCAAGCCGCGCCAGGTTGGATTCATTGCCGTGAATGGTATCGTGCGCGGTGGCCAGGGTGGCTTCGGCCTTTTCTGTCTGTGCCTGCTTGACGGCGAAATCGGCCTGCTTTTCCTCGCGCTCCTGGCGGGAGACCACGCCCTTATCGGACAGGCGCTGCCAGCGATCCAGCGTGGCCTTCGACAGATTCAAATTGGCCTTCGAGAGCGTGATATCGGCCTCGAGTTCCTTGAGCGCGGATTGCGATTGCGCCAGGACGGCGTGGGCCATGCCGATCTGCTGATCGAGCTCCGGGGTTTCGATTTCCGCCATCAACTGGCCGGTCTTCACATGGTCGCCGATATCGACTGAGCGAGTGCGCAGGAAGCCATCGGCGCGGGCGAAGATGGCCGATTCGACGATGGGCTGCAGGTCGCCGGGGAGATCGATCGTGTCCTTCGCGGCGGCCAGGTGGGCAGGGGAAGCGATGACCACGGGTTTGCGGGCGGAGACTTCCTCGGCGGCCGCCAAGAGGCCCTTTTGACGCGAGAGGCGGGGCAGCAGTCCGGCAACAATCGCCGTCGCGATGAGAACGGCGAGCACCGCAAAAAACACGAGGATGGGACGACTGCCGGCCTTCCGCTCCATTACAGTTCCACCTCGGCCTTTCTGCCGTAGCGGGGTGGATTGCGGCGCAGGACGCTATAAACGACGGGCACAAAGAATAGCGTAGCAATAGTGGCCAGCAGCAGGCCGCCGATTACGGCGCGGCCGAGCGGCGCGTTCTGCTCGCCGCCTTCGCCGTAGCCGAGCGCCATGGGCAGCATGCCGACGATCATAGCGAGCGCCGTCATCACCACGGGGCGCAGACGGGTGAAGCCGGCTTCGAGCGCGGCCGTGACCGCGTCTGCGCCGGTCTCGCGCAGGTCGTTGGCGAAATTCACCAGCAGAATGCTATTGGCAGTGGCCACTCCGATGCTCATGATCGCGCCCATCAGAGAGGGCACGTTGAGCGTGGTCTGTGTGACGAAGAGCATCAGTACAATGCCCGCCAGAGCGCCGGGCAGCGCCATCAGAATGATGAAGGGATCCAGCCACGACTGGAAGTTGACCACCATCACGAAGTAGACCAGCACGACGGCGAAGATGAGTCCCACGCCCAGCCCGATGAAGGAACTGCGCATGGTGGAAACCTGACCGCGCGTCTCAACGAAACTGCCCTTGGCAAGCTTGGGAGTGTACTCGCGAATGACGGCGTCCACATCCTTCGCCACGGACCCGAGGTCGCGATCCTGCACGTTGGCGTACACGTCGTAGAGCGGCTGGACATCGTAATGGTTGACCACGCTGGCGGTGGTATCGCGCTCCAGGCTGCCTACGTTGGTGAGGAGTTGCGGGGTGGTCCGCGTGCCCGAATGGATGGGCGTGCGGAGCAATTCGGATGTGGAATTCACGCGGAACTGGGGAGTCATCACAGAGACGGGGTAGTCGACGCTGTTGCGCGGGTCGATCCAATAGTTGGGCGCGATCTGGGTGCTGGAAGAGAGCGAAATCAGCAGACTGTTGGCCACGTCCTGCTGCGAGAGTCCGAGTTGCTGGGCGCGGGTCCGATCGACATTGAAGAGCAGTTCCGGCACGTTGACCACCTGGTGAGTATGCACGTCGACTGCGCCGGGAATCCGCGCCATGCGGGCTTCGATGCGGCGGGCCATGGCGTAGTTGGCCTTGGCATTGCCGAGCGGTCCCATTACCTGCACGTCGATGGGTGCGGGCAGGCCGAAGTTCAGGATCTGGCCCACGATGTCGGCGGGCTGGAAGAAGAAAGTGAGCGCGGGGAACTCGTGATTGAGAGTCTCGCGGAGGGTGCGGATGTATTCCCAGGTGGAACGGTGTTCACCGGGACGGAGCGAGACCAGAATCTCGCCGTCGAATTCGCCGATGGTGGCCGAATCGCTCATGGCGATGTTGAAGCCGGAATACGGCAGGCCGATATTGTCGAGCATATCGGTGAGTTCGGCCGGTGGGATGATGCCGCGGATGCGATTTTCGACGGCGGCGAAATACCGCTCGGTCTCTTCGATGCGAGTGCCGGCGGGGGCGCGCACGTGGAGGCGGATTTGGCCGGCGTCCACCTGCGGGAAAAAGTCCTGGCCGAGGAAAGGGATGAGGCTGAAACAGGCGAGGCAGATGAGAGCGAAGCCGGCGGCCAGCAGTTTGCGATGGGCCAGAGCCGAAGCCAGCAGGCCGCGATAGCCGCGGCGCATGTTTTCAAACTGCGCCTGGAAGCCGTGATGAATGCTGCCGAAGAAGCCGTGCGCCGGCTCATCGATGGCACCCTCTTCACCGCTGGCGTACCGCTCGACTTCGGCGGCGAGGAGGTAACGGACCATGGTGGGAACCAGCGTGCGGGAGAGCAGATACGATGCGCCGATGGCCAGCACGACAGCCAGCGCGAGCGGTTCGAAGAGGTAGCGGGCTGCGCCGGTGAGGAAAATAACGGGCACGAAGACAATGCAGATGCAGAGAGTGGAGACGAAGGCCGGAGTGGCGATCTGCATGGCGCCATCGAGAATGGCCTGCAGGATGCCTTTGCCCTGCCCCAGATTGCGATGGATGTTTTCGATTTCGACCGTGGCGTCGTCCACCAGAATTCCGACGGCGAGGGCGAGGCCGCCGAGGGTCATCACGTTGATGGTCTCGCCCATGAGATTCAACACGGCGAGCGAGGTGAGGATCGACAGCGGAATGGAGACGCAGACCACGATGGTGCTGCGCCAACTGCCGAGGAACAGCAGGATCATGAGGCCGGTGAGGAGGGCGGCGATGGTGGCTTCCCGCAGAACACCGCGGATGGCGGCGCGCACGAAGATGGACTGGTCGAACATCAGCTTCAGGTTCAGCGCGGCGGGCAGGGTGGAGCGAATGCGCGGCAGAATTTCTTTGATGCGGGAGACGATGTCGAGCGTGGAGGATCCGCCGTTCTTCAGCACGGTGAGCAGGGCCGCGCGCGCGCCATTGTGGCGGACGATGTTGGTCTGCACGGCGTAGCCATCGCGCACATGGGCGACGTCGCCGACGAAGACGGTGGCGCCGTTGGCCTTCTGGCGGATGGGCAGGCGATTGAAGGCGGCCACGATTTGCGGAGCGCTATTCAGCTTGACCGTATATTCCTGCGCGCCGATTTTGACGGAGCCGGAGGGCAGGACGAGCGACTGCGTGTTGATGGCGCGGGAAACATCGTCGGCGGAGAGGCCCTGGGCGTAGAGCGCCTGTGGGTCCAGATCCACCGAAACCTGGCGGGGACGGCCGCCGTAGGGCAGAGGGAAGGTGGCGCCCTGCACGGTTGCCATCTGGGTACGGATGAAGTTGTACCCGTAATCGTAGAGCTGCTGCTCCGTGAGGGTGTCGCTGGAAATGCTGAGCTGGAGAATGGGTACGCTGGAGGCGTTATAGCGGAGGATCAGGGGCGGCGTGATCCCGGTGGGCAGAGAGTGCAGCACCGAGCCGGACATGGCGGAGAGTTGGGACACGGCCGCATCCACTTTGGCCTGAGGGTGGAAGAAGACTTTGATGATGCCGAGTCCCTGGAGCGATTCCGATTCCAGGTGTTCGATGTCGTTGACGGAGATGGTGAAGCCGCGTTCGGAGCGGACGGTGATGATCTCCGCCATTTCCTCGGGCGACACTCCGCCGTAGCTCCAGATGACACTGACCACGGGGATGTTGATCTCGGGGAAAATGTCGGTGGGCATGCGGACGGCCGCCATCGCACCCAAAATGACGATGAGCAGCGCCATGATGACGAAGGTATACGGACGGCGTAAAGCGAGCTGGACGATCCACATGCCTGGAGACTTCTATGATAGCTGGCGGAGATTGACGACGGGAGTCGACGGTCTGTCGCGCTCAAAGGAACGCGCGGCCGTATTGTACGGGGGGCGCGGGCTCGATGCCGAGTTCGCGAGCGGCGTGGAGCGGGAAATAGGGATCGCGAAGGAACTGGCGCGCGAGGAGGACGAGGTCGGCCTTGCCGTCGCGGATGAGTTCGTTAGCCTGCTGCGCGGAGGTGATGAGTCCGACGGCTCCGGTGGGGATGGCGGCGTCGCGGCGGATGCGTTCAGCGAAGGGCGCCTGATAGGCGGGGCCCAGTTCAATTTTCTGCGCGGGGGAGAGTCCGCCGGAGGAGCAATCCACGAGGTCCACACCCAGCTCACGCACCCGTTTGGCGAGTGCGACGGAATCATCGATGGTCCATCCGCCGTCCACCCAATCGCTGGCGGAGATGCGAAGAAACAGGGGCAACTCCGCAGGCCAGGCGGCGCGCACCGCTTCAGTCACTTCGCAGGCGAAGCGCATGCGATTTTCCAGCGATCCGCCGTATTCATCGGCGCGCTGGTTACTGAGCGGCGAAAGGAACTCGTGCATCAGATAGCCGTGCGCGCCGTGGATCTCGACCACTTGAAATCCGGCGGCGACGGCGCGGCGTGTGGCGGCGGCGAAGGCGTCGACCAGGCCTGCGATTTCGGCTTTCGATAGTTCGGCCGGGAGTGGATCCTCCTCGCTAAACGGAATGGCGCTGGGAGCCACCGCCTGCCAGCCGCCTTCGCTCACGGGAACGGCGCCGCGGCCTTCCCAGGGGCGGCGCGTACTGGCTTTGCGGCCGGCGTGAGCCAACTGGATTCCGGGCGCCGCTCCCTGTTCGCGAACGAAGGCGGCGATGCGCGCCAGCATGGGGACATGCTCATCTTTCCAGATCCCGTTATCCTGCGGCGAAATGCGGCCGCGGGCTTCCACCGCCGTGGCTTCCACGATGACGAGAGCGGCGCCCCCGACGGCGCGGCTGCCCAGGTGAACCAGGTGCCAATCGGTAGCGAAGCCATCAATGCTGGAGTACTGGCACATGGGGGAGACCGCAATGCGGTTGCGGAAGGTAACTCCGCGCAGGGTGAATGGAGTGAACAGGGGCGGCGTAGCGCTCATGTTTCCAGTATTGCAGGGGAAGAGGCTCGCTTTCCGGCGTACTTTCGGATACAATCTCCAGAATTCCCGGAGGTGCCCATGCGGTTTTGGTCCGGTGCAATGGTTTGGGTGATACTCGCGGCGAGCCCTGGTATGGGCGGCGAAAGCGAGTCTGGCGTGCAATTGAACGCCAGGGGTATGCAGATGTACGGGGCGGGTCGATTTCAGGATGCCGAGCGTTTGTACCGGCAGGCGCTGGAGAACTGGCCGCTCAATGGCAGGGAGCGCGCGGCGGTGACGGCGAACCTGGGCGAGACGCTGCGGGCCATGGGACGGTATACCGAGGCCGCGCCGCAATTGCGCGAGGCGCTGCGCCTGATGGAATTGACGGGCCCCGGAACGGGCAGCGATTTTTCGCACACACTCTGCAGCCTGGCGGCGCTGTACCGGACACAGGGCGAGCTGACGAAAGCTGAGCAACTCGCGGAGCGCGCCACTTCGACGGGCCGTGAGAAGGACCGCAACGATGCGCAGCTTTGTCTGGCATCGATCTACATGGAAGAGCAGCGGTACGCGGAGGCCGAGGCTCTGATCGGCGGCATGACGGGGACGGCGCAAGGGACCTCGGCGGCGGTCCTGTATAACAATCTGGCGGCGGCGGCGAATGCGCGGCGCGACTTCGTCCGCGGGGAAGAACTGGCGCAGCGGGCGCTGGCGACGGCGCGGCAGTCCGTGCCGGAACGTCACGCGCTCATGGCGACGATTCTGAATACGCTGGCGCAAGCCTGCCGCTTTCAGGCGAAGTACATGGACGCGGAGGCCAACTACCGGCTGGCCATTGAGATGTGGCAGGAAGCGCTGGGCTCGACGCATCCCGACGTGGCGCGCGGACTGATGAACATGGCGTCGTTCTATCACGAGCGGTCGCGGGAGTCGGGAGCGGAAGAGCTGTACAGGCGGGCGGCGGCGATTTTTGCCGGCAGTCTGGGCGAGGATCATGTGGAATCGCTGATCGCGCGGAACGAGCTGGCGGAGGTGCTGCGCGCCGAGCACCGGTATGTGGAATCGGAGCGGCTGAGCCGCCAATCGCTGACGATGCTGAAGGTGGTACTGCCCGCGACGGATCAACGGCTGCAGCGCGCCTTGTTCAACTTCGCCCTGCTGTTGCATGAGACACGGCGGCAGAAGGAAGCGGACGGCATTTTGCAGACCTTGCGAGCGTCCCGATAAGCCCTTGGCAGTGCGGCATTGCGCCCTCCGGCGCAGCAGCCTCACCGCGGAGGGCGGAGGCGCGGAGGAAGACGCGGAGGGAGAAGAGGCAGACGGACGACGCAAGGCGATCGTCTATCCTACGGCGCAGTTTGAGACGGAGTACGGAAAACACGGGGGAAGCACGGAGAAAAGCGTTTTCACCGCGGGAGGCGCGGGGGAAGGCGCGGAGGAAGACGCGGAGACAGGCCCATCCCCAACAGGCAACTCGGTCAAAGGCGCCCTACTTTGGCTACCCGGCGGTCTTGATCCAGCAGCGGAGGAGTTCGGCGACGCTCCAGGCCTGGGCGATGCAGCCGCGGGGAGTGTACGGGGGTTCGGCGTCGAAGATCTCGCTGATAGTGCCCACGCACTGCTCGCTGAAGTGCGGCTCAAAGCCGGTGAGGAACTGGCGGGCTTCGGTGCGACGATCCGGATGAAGTTTCACCCAGGCATCGACGTACGGTCCAATGAGCCAGCCCCAGACGGTGCCCTGATGGTAGGCCGCGTCGCGCGAGCGGAGGTCGCCGTAGTATTTGGATTTGTAGTCGGGGCTGCCGGGAGCGAGTGAGCGCAGACCGACCGGCGTGAGGAGGCGCTTGGTGACGACGTCCATGACGGCGGGCCAGCGGGATTCATCGAGCACGGGATAGTCGAGCGAAATGGCCATCACCTGATTGGGGCGGCAGGATTCGTCGTTGCCGCCGTTTTCGCCATCGACCACGTCGTAGAGGTAGCCGCCGCCTTCGAACCAGAAACGGCGATTGAAAGATTCGCGAGCGCGCTCGGCAAGAGCGGCGATCTCCGCGGCGCGCGCCGGCAGATCTTCTTCGCGCAGCCAGCCTTCCAGCAGGCGCAGGGCGTTGTACCAAAGGGCATTGATCTCCACGGCTTTGCCACGGCGCGGAGTCACCACCCAATCGTCCACTTTGGCATCCATCCAGGTGAGCTGGTAGCCCTGGGCGCCCTGGACCAGCAGGCCATCGGCGGGATCCACATGAATGCCGAAGAGCGTGCCCTTCACGTGGTGATCGATGATGTCGGCAAGTTTGGCGATGAGCAGCTTGAGCGTGATGCGGTCGCCGGTCACTTGCAGATAGCGGTGGATTGCATGAAAAAACCAGAGCGTGGCGTCGGCGGTGTGATACAGACCTTCCTTCTGGCCTTCGGGGAACATGTTGGGGATGAGGCCGTCGCGCACGTAGTAGGCGAAGGTCCGGATGATCCACGCGGCTTCGTTGTAGCGGCCGGTGGCCAGTGTGAGGCCTTCGAGACTGATCATGGTGTCGCGGCCCCAATCGGTGAACCAGTGGTAGCCGGCGATGACGGTGCGGATTTCGTCGCCGGCGGCTTTTGCGCGGGCGGCATCCTCCACGCGTCCCACGGGCGTGATGAGGAACTGGTCGGCGGCGAAGACCAATTCGGCGCCGAGTCCGGCACGCGCCTCTTCGGGCGCGGTGGCGAGCAGGATGCGGCGGCGGGCGGTCTCGGCGCCCAAAGAGGTGTCCGGGCCCAGTGCGCGCACAGTCTCCCAACCTTCGGTAGAGGCGATCAGCGTGAGGCTATCTCCGGCCGCGAGGTCGGAGCGGAAGTAGCCGGGACTCCAGAGGGAGCCTTGCCACTCATAGCCGCGGCTGCGCTCCGTGGGATACGGAATAGAGCGAGTCTCGCGCCGATCGAAGGTGAAGGCGGAAGAGGGGCCGAAGATCAGCAGGCGCAAGGGAGGATAGTCCGGATGCGAAGTGATTTCGAACTGCTCGTCGCAGACGGTGAGCATGTACTTCTGCCCATCCTCCAGATTCACGGGGGCATCGTGGGAGCGAAAGTGAATGGCGGGGCGCAGTCCGATTCGGAGCGTGCCGGCGCCGGACAACAGGCGGTAGATCACGTGGACGGTATTCTGGCGGTACGGCATGAGAAGCCGCTTCTCCAGAACGAAGTCGGCCACTTCATATTTCCAGACGGGCAGGCCGGCTTCGAGACGAAATTCAGTGGCGGCGAGCGTACTGTTGGGCTGCACCTCGGAGAGTTCTTCAGCACCGGTGTAGACCACGCTCCGGTCTGGCAGGCGCAGACGTTCGGAAAGGCCATTGAGCATCATCATGCGGCCCAGCGGATTGGGAAGAGCGGCGATGAGCAGGCCGTGATAGCGACGCGTGATGGCGCCGCCCACGGTGCCGGAGGCATAGCCGCCGAGGCCGTTGGTGACCAGCCATTCTTCGTGCAGGTGCGGATCGGCTTCGGGATCGGGAAGCCTCCGCCGGGGCAATACTCGCATCAAATCTGCCATGGGCCATTCTCCGCTCCCGGAGCCAGCACCACGGCGGCATGTCCGGGAATTCTCCAAGGTGTACCGAGACTGAAGGGGGCGGTGCCGGCGCCGCCGTAAGCCGGGTCCTCACTGGACCAGCAGGTGGCCCAGAGTCTGCCTTCGGGCGGCGCCAGGAGGGGTTCGGGGGCGATCTCCAGGATCAGGTCGCGGCCCAGATTCACCAGCAGCAGGCGATCGCCGGCATCGGGCGCGAAGAAGCGCAGCACCAGCGCCTCGCCGCCGATTACGGCGCCGTCCACGCCGCGGGCCAATTGCGAGCGGAAGACGGGATCGGTGCGGCGCAGGCGGAGGAGGTCCTTATACATTTGATAGATGCAGGCGTGAGTGACGCGCTCGCTGAGATCGAGCTTGCAACGCTCAAAGGTGGCGAGGTCGCCGGGGTCGGGGTGATGGGCGCGCATCTCCGATTGGGCCAGGCTGGGGAACTGCGCGAGGAACTGGACGCGGCCTTCGCGAACTAATTTACCGAGGTCGCCCTGATGGTCGGCGAAATAGAGGAAGGGGCTGGACGCGGCGAATTCCTGGCCCTGAAACAGCATGGGCGTGCCCGGCGCCAGCAGCAGCAGGGCCGACAAGGCCCGATAGCGGCCGGGCGTGGTGAGGCAGTTGAGACGGTCGCCGCGTCCTGAGTTGGCGATCTGGTCGTGATTTTGAATGTAGTTGACGAACTGCCAGGGTTCCAGACCCCAAGCGGGGGAGCCGCGCCGTTTGGATTGCCACTGGTAGCGCTGACCCTGGTAGATGTAGCCGTACTTGACGGCGGAAATCAGCTCCTGCGGACAGCCGTGATAGTCCGTATAGTAGGCCTCATTGTGGCCGGTGGCGGCCACCCGGACGGTGTGATGGAAGTCGTCGTTCCAGAGACCATCGAGCCCATAGCCGTGCTGCTCCACGGGACGGACCAGGCGGCAGTGCTGGCTTTCGTTTTCGGCCACGATGAAGGATTTGCGGCCGCGGGCAGCCGCGCGAAAACTGCGGGCCAGCGCGGTCATGATGTTCTCTTTGGACTCGTCGAAGATCTGCTGGGTGGCGTCCAGCCGCAGTCCATCCATGTGAAATTCGGAGGCCCAATAGGCGGCATTGGTGCAGACAAACTCACGGACGGGCGCGGCATCGGGCCCGTCGAAGTTGAGCGCTTCGCCCCACTCGTTGACGTACTTGTCGGTGAAGTAGCTCTCGGAGAACTGCTTGATGTAGTTGCCGTCGGGGCCGAAGTGGTTATACACGACGTCCAGAACGACGGCGATTCCGGCATTGTGGGCATCGTTGACGAACTGGCGAAGCTCGTCCGGCTCGCCGTAGAGTTTGACGGGAGCGAACCAGCCGACGCCATCGTAACCCCAGCCGAAGCGGCCGGGGAAATCGGCAACCGGCATGAGTTCGATGGTGGTGATTCCGAGCGTGGCCAGTTCCGCAAGCTGTTCGCGGGCGGCCTGCCAGGTGCCCTCGGGAGTGAAGGTGCCGGGGTGTAGCTCATAGATCACCTGGCCGCGGAGGGAGGCGCCGGTCCAGGCGGAATCGGTCCATGAAAAGCGGCTGGGGTCGATCACCTGCGAAGGGCCGTGCGGACCTTCGGGCTGGAAACGCGAGGCAGGGTCCGGGAAAGCATCGCCGCCATCCAGGCGAAAACGGTAGCGCGCACCGTGGCCCGCCTCGGGAACCAGGACTGAGAAATAACCGTTGCCTTCGGCCTTCATTTCGGTGGCGCCGCCGGCTTCGAGCACCACCTCGACTCGGCGAGGGCGCGGGGCCCACAGGCGAAAGCTGACACCGCCCTCGGGAAGGACTTCGGCTCCAATGGGAAATCTGCGCGCGGCCGCGGCCATCAGTCTGTCAACTCGCGGAGCAGCGCGGTGCTACGCGCAATCAACTCGTAGGGCTCGCCGGAGGCGATGACGGGTTTGGCGTCCATGGAGGGATGCGCGGAATCCAGGACAATTTCCCAGGCTATACCTGACTTTCGGGGCATATAGAATTTGATGGGTTCGTGATGCGGATTGAGCAGGATCAAGTAGGTCTCGTCAGAGATGGGTTCGCCGACTCCGTTAACGTCATCGAGCGTGCGGCCATTGAGTTCCAGACCAATACAGCGGACCCAGCCCTGATTCCACTCTTCGGGCGTCATCTCATTGCCGTCGGGACGGAGCCAGGTGACGTCCTGTTCGGAGCGGCCGTCGACCTCGCGCTGGAGCTTGGAGCCGGGGTCGATGGCGCGGTCCTGAAAGAACTTGCGGCGATGCAGATTGGGATGCTGGCGGCGGATTTCGACCAGGCGGCGGGTGAATTCGAGCAGGGTCTTGGCGCGATCGTCGAGGTCCCAGCAATACCAACTGATTTGATTGTCCTGGGCGTACGCGTTGTTGTTGCCCTTCTGGGAGCGGCCGATTTCGTCGCCGCCGCAGAGCATGGGCACGCCTTGAGAGAGCAGCAGCGTGAGTAGGAAATTGCGCTTCTGGCGTTCACGGGTCTCTTGCAGTTCCGTGTCTTTCGAGGGTCCTTCGGTGCCGTAGTTACACGAGTGATTGTCGTTGGCGCCGTCGCGGTTGTCTTCGCCGTTGGCTTCGTTGTGCTTGCTATCGTAAGTCACCAGGTCGTTCAGGGTGAAGCCGTCGTGGGCGGTCACGAAGTTGATGCTGGCGGTGGGGTGGCGGCCGTCGCGCTGGTAGAGATCGCTGGAGCCGGTGAGTCGATAGCCGAGTTCGGCCAACTGTCCGTCGTCACCTTTCCAGTAGCGGCGCACTACGTCGCGATAGCGGCCATTCCATTCGGCCCACAACGGAGGAAATTTGCCCACCTGATAGCCGCCTTCGCCCACGTCCCAAGGCTCGGCGATGAGTTTGACCTGGGAGATCACCGGGTCCTGGTTGATGATGTCGAAGAAGGCGGAGAGGCGGTCCACTTCGTGCAGTTCGCGCGCCAGGGTGGAGGCCAAATCGAAGCGGAAGCCGTCCACATGCATGTCCTGGACCCAATACCGCAGGCTGTCCATGATGAGCTTGAGCACTTGAGGGTGGCGGACATTCAGGGTGTTGCCGGTGCCCGTGTAGTCCATGTAGTAGCGCGGCTTGTCGGGCAAGAGCCGGTAGTAGGTGGCGTTATCGATGCCGCGAAAGCTGAGCGTGGGGCCCATCTGATTGCCTTCGGCGGTGTGATTGTAGACCACATCGAGAATCACTTCGATACCGGCGCGGTGCAGGGCTTTCACCATGGCCTTGAACTCGCCGATCTGCTCGCCCTGATCGCCGGACGCGCTATAGCGAGCGTCGGGGGCGAAGAAGTTGATGGAGTTATAGCCCCAGTAGTTGCGGAGTCCGCGATCGAGGAGGATCTTGTCGTCCACGAACTCGTGGACGGGCATCAGTTCCACGGCGGTGATGCCGAGCTTCTTGAGGTACTCGATGGCGACCGGATGGGCCAGCCCGGCGTAGGTGCCGCGGAGTTCCTCGGGGATCTCGGGATGCTGGGCGGTGAAGCCTTTGACGTGCAACTCGTAGAGGATGGAATCGTGGAGGAGCGTAAGGGGCGGCCGATCGTTTTCCCAATCGAAGTGCGAGGTGGTGACGACGCATTTGGGGATGGCCCAGGCATCGTCGCCGGTGTCTTGCGAGAGGTCCTCCGCCGGGTCGCCGAGTTTGTAGCCGAAAACCGGAGCGTCCCAATTCAATTTGCCGGCGAGGGCGCGAGCGTAGGGATCCACCAGCAATTTCGCGGGATTGAAGCGATCGCCACGGTCAGGCTCGTAGGGACCGTGGACGCGATAGCCGTAGAGTTGGCCCAGTTTGACGCCGGGAAGGTAGCAATGCCAGACATAGCCGGTGGATTCACGGATGGAAATGCATTCGGAAGTGGGGGAATCCGGCGCATCGAACAGGCAGAGTTCGACCGCAGTGGCGTGTTCGGAATAGAGCGAAAAATTGACCCCTGTTCCGTCCCATGTTGCGCCCTGCGGAAACGGTTTACCAGGCAATATGCTTCGAGGCATTGTGTTGAGTCACCAAAAGATGCGAGTGTAAGGCCCTAATTTGCAGCTTACACTCCGGGCTTCGCGCGCGGGGATGCAATAGGGTATGGAACGTACGAAGCACGGGGTACGCTCTATGAGGATTCGCACGGCTTTGTAGCGCGGTCGCCCTTACCGGAGGGCGGAGGGATTGGCCACCGTGGAGAGGTCGCCTAAGTCCTCGCCCAAATAGCGCTGGCGCAGGAGGCGGCGGACTATTTTGCCGCTTTGTGTTTTCGGCAGTTCCGCGACAATCCTCACTTCGCGCGGGCGGAAGGTGGGACCGAGCACGTCCACCACGGTGGCGCAGATCGCGGCGGGGTCGGCCGTAATGCCGGGCTTGCAAACCGCATAGCCCACGATGGCTTCTCCCTTCAACTCGTCGGGGACGCCGATCACGGCCGCTTCGGCAACGGCGGCGTGCTGCAGCATGGCCTCTTCGACTTCGGCCGGTCCCACTTTGCGGCCGGCGACGTTCATGGACTCATCGGCGCGGCCGTGCAGGAACCAATGGCCATCGGCATCCACACTGGCCCAATCGCCGTGGTACCACATGCCGGGAAAGCGCGACCAGTAAGTTTCCAGGTAGCGTTCGGGGTCGTTCCAGATTCCGCGCGTCATGGAGGGCGCGGGCCGCGTGCAGACCAGATAGCCCGTTCGTCCGCGCACGGGGGTTCCCGATTCGTCCACCACTTCCGTGGCCATGCCGGGAGCGGGACCGCCGAGGCTGCAAGGCTTCAACGGCTGAATGGGCAGAGGGAACAGGAAGCAGCCGACAATTTCCGTGCCGCCGGAAATGTTGATGATGGGACAGCGGCGGCGGCCGACGCGTTCGAAGAACCACAGCCAGGACGCCTCGTCCCAAGGCTCGCCCGTGGAGCCGAGCAGACGCAGCGTCTCCATGGGCGGCAATTCGCCGGCGCTTTTTGCCAGCACGCGGATCGCGGTGGGCGACACGCCGAAGGTGGTGATGCGATGGCGCTCGATCATGTCCCACAGGCGCGTAGGCCCGGGAAAATCGGGGGCGCCGTCATACATAAAAATCGTGCCGCCGAAGAGGTGGTTGCCCAGAATGGTCCACGGGCCCATCATCCAGCCGATGTCGGAGAGCCAGAAGAAACGGTCGTCATCGCGATGGTCGAAGCCCAGCCAGATCTCCTTGCCCATTTGCGCCAGGCAGCCGGCATGCGTGTGGACGGTGCCTTTCGGCTTGCCGGTGGTGCCCGAAGTGTAGAGAATCAGGGCGCGCGCTTCGGAGTCCAGAGAGAGGGATGGAAACGGCGCGTCGTCCTCGTCGGGGAAAAATCCACCGCTCTCGGGAAGGACGATCAGGTGGTCCACGGCGGCGATTTTCGCGGCCAGGGGCAGGAGTTTGCCGCGGCGGGTGAGGTGGGGAGCGGTGAAGACCACGCGGGCGCCGGAGTCCTTCAGGCGTGAGGCAATGGCGCCGGCGCCGAAGCCCGCGAAGATCGGCACCACAATGAGGCCCGCTTTGAAGCAGCCGTAAAGGATGGCCAGGATTTCCGGGACCATGGGCATGCACAGCGCCACACGGTCGCCGGGCGTCAGGCCGAGATGCACCAGGCCGTGGGCCACGCGGTCGGCATCCCGGCGGAGGGCGCCGAAGGTGAGGCTGCGCGTCTCGCCGTTTTCGCCTTCCCAGAGGCAGGCGATGCGCGACGGGTCGGACTCGGCCCAGCGGTCCAGGCAATTGTGAGCGATATTGAGTCGTCCGCCGGTGAACCATTGGGCCCACTCGGGGCCGCTGCGCAGATCCAGAACCTGGGTGTAGGGCTGGAACCAGGCAACGCGCATTTCGCGCATGAGTTCGTCCCAGAAGCGTTCGGGATTCTCGCGGGAGAAGCGCAGAAACTGCTCGCGATCGTCGAAGCCCAAGCGCTGCATGAAGCGCCAGACGTTGGTGTTTTCAATGAAAGCGGGGGACGGCTCCCAGATCATGCAATTCCAGTCTATGCTATGTACATACCGTGCTTCAGGTAACAAGTACTTGCCGATTTTGGATAAGGGCAGCGTGTATCGCAGCGACCGCGTTCAGTGCGTTTGCCGCCGATCCACTGGTGGCTCCCGTGAGTGTCTGCGAGGTGCTGCACGATCTTCCGGCCTTCGAGGGCAAAGATGTGCCGCTGCTGGGCCGGTACTCCTACCGTTCCACGGGTCGTTGGCTGGGGGAGCAGTCGTGCCTGCCGGCGGTGGACGGCGCACCCACCTTACCGCTGGAGGAAGAAACGGACGCGCCGAAAGCGCCGGCGGAGTATGTGATCGATCGGGCGGTACTCCATCGCAAACTAGCTGAGATGCAGCATCGGACATCGCTCGGCAAGTTCCGGTTTGGCACGTCGGATTACGACCGGTGGGCGATTGTTTATGGACGGGTGGAGAAGCGGATTTCCGACGAGACGCATAAGCCCGTTCTGACGCTTATCTTTCGCGGGAGCGGCGTGGTGATTTTCCTGGTGGGGGACGAGTAGGGGCTGTTCGCAGCGGAAAGCGACCGACCCCGGTCAGCGGAAGAGCTTGGCCAGTTCTCCGAGGGCCTCGTCCAGGCGCTGCGGTTTCGTGAGGACTCCGGCGAAGAGGTCTCCTTTTTCGCGGAAGCGGTCCATGGCGTTGGTAATGTTGAATTGCTGCGGGCGGATTCCGTGTTTTACTTCGTGCCATTCGAGCGGCGTAGCGACGGGGGCTCCGTCGTAGGCTCGCAGGACGTAGGGCGCGGCGATGGTCTTCGATTTCCCATTCTGCAGGTAGTCGAAATACACGCGATTCTTTTGGCGTTTGGCCACCGACCGCGGCGTGGTGAACATGTCGGGCTTCTGGTGGGTGACGAGGCGCGCGATGAGTTCAGCAAAGGTGCGCGTCTCTTCAAACGTGAGATCGCGTTCGACGGGGATGTAAACGTGCATGCCATCGCCGCCGGTGGTCTTGGGATAGCCGGTGAGGCCAATCTGATCGAGCACCCGCTTGACCATGAGGGCGGCGTCCACAATCAGGTCGAAGCTGCACTCCTGCGGATCTAGATCGATCAGGATGAAGTCGGGATTGTCCAGATGCGGCGAGCGGCTCATCCAGGGATTGTGATCGATGCAGCCCAGGTTCACCAGGTATAGGAGAGCGGCGCGATTATCGGCGAAGACGTAGCGGATGGGCGCGCCGTTGTGATCGGAATCGATCCACTCGGTGCGCAGCCACGGGGCCACCACTTCGTGCGTGTTCTTTTGAAAGAAGAAATCCTCTTTGATGCCGTTGGGGTAGCGTTTGAGCGAGAGCGGTCTGTCTTTTAGATGCGGCAGGATCCAGGGCGAGACGGCGTCGTAGTAGTTCAGGACGTCGCGCTTGGTGAAGCCCTGGTCGGGGTAGAAGACTTTGGGCAGATTGGTGAATTTGAGGCTGCGGCCATCGATCTCCAGAGTGGCCTCCTTCGCGGTGGCTGCAAGGAGCGGAGCGGGCTCGGCCTCTTCCTTCACTACTTCGTTGGCGGCCTTGTCTTCCCGCAGTCCCAGATAGACGGGTGCGCGCAGGTGGCTGTCCTGCGTCCAGTTTCCGAACTTCACCTGGCAGACGAGTTCGGGCTTCACCCACGTCATGCCGCGATCTGGTTTGGGACGGTCGTTGAACGGACATTGGGACGTGATGAGCGGCTGTAAGCGGGCGAAGAGAGCTTTGAGCATGCGCTCGTCAAACCCGGTGCCCACGTTGCCCACCCAGCGCAGTTTGCCGTCTTCCCATACGCCCAGCACGAGCGCGCCGAAGTGCGAGCGGGAGCCTTGCGGCTCTGTGAAGCCGCCGATCACGAACTCCTGCTCGGTGCTGATTTTGATTTTCACCCAGTCGCGGCTGCGGCGCGATTCGTACTTGCTGGTAGCCAGTTTCGCCAGCAAACCTTCGAGTCCGGCCTCACGGGCAGCGTCGAGCATCGCATCTCCCGCTCCGGGGAAGGCTTCGGAAATACGCAGGGGACCGCCGGGCGCGACGACCGCGTCCAGCAACTCGCGACGTTGGGCGAGGTCGACGCCGCGGAGATCCCAGCCATCGAGGTAGAGGATGTCGAAGACGAAGTAGACGACGGGTGTGGAGCGGACCAGGTGGGCCACGCTGTTGGGGTCGGTATTGGCGATGCGCGGCTGGATCAGGTGGAATTGCGAAACGCCTTTAGGGTCGAGCACTGCGATCTCGCCATCCAGGATGGCTGAATCGGCGGCGATGTTGTGGTGGATCACCGCGAGTTCCGGATACTGGCGCTCGCAGCGCAGACCGCTGCGGGATTGGAGGCGGACCTCCTCGGCTTCGACGAAAGCAATGGCGCGGACACCGTCCCACTTCACTTCGAAGAGCCACTCGTCGCCGCGCGGCACGCGGTCGGAGAGAGTCGCGCTCATCGGCTCAATGGCCGTGGGCATCGGCGCCTGCCGCGCGCCTTTCAGGCCTGCGAGGTCGAGCTTCTTTTTTTTTTGACGGGAGCGGTCTTGGCTTTGGGCTCGGCGGCGGCCGGTTTGGCGGCACCCTTGGCGGGTTTGCTGCTGGCCCAGACACGGTCGGATGCTCCGGCAGTTTTCTTCTTGGCCTTGTGGGCCGGAAGATTATTGGCGATCTCTTCCTGGGTGCGTCCGGAAAGAGCGCTGGTGGCGTGGGCTTCCACGTCCCAACCTTCCACCGCAAACTCGTCGCGCTTCTTGATGATCAGCCACTCGTTACCTTTGCCGCGGCCCTTCATCAGGACCAGGGCGAAATCGCCATTGAGTTTCTCGCCGTGGAGGCGGAACTTCAAATCGCCGCGCTTCATCTGCTCTTCGCCGCTGGCATCGCCGATGAGTTCGAACGTGCCGCGATCCCAGAGCATGACGCTGCCCGCGCCGTAGTTGCCTTTGGGAATGTTGCCCTCGAAGCTGCCGTAATCCAGGGGATGATCTTCCACGTGCGCGGCCAGGTGACGCTGGGAAGGGTCGAGCGTGGGACCCTTGGGCACGGCCCAGCTTTTCAGGACGCCATCGATTTCGAGGCGGAAATCGTAATGCAGCCGGGTGGCATCGTGGCGTTGCACACAGAAGTAATTGGACCCGCTCTTGCTGGGTTGTTGGGAGGGAGGCGGTTCCGGCGTGTTCTCGAACTTGCGTTTGGCTGCGTACTCTTCGAGAGGCATAAATCCCTTTCCGTCCTTCCATTTACATCTTATCGGGGATTCTGGTATCTTGAAAACCACGTTGTCCGGAGGGTGAGGAGCTGTACTATGGCAGCGAGCGTCTGGAAAGGCCACCTGACATTTGGCCTGGTTTCGTTTCCGATTCGATTGTTTAGCGCGGCGCGCAGCGAAAGCGTGAGCTTCAACCTGCTGCATAAGGCCGACCATTCGCGCATCAAACAGATGATCTTCTGCCAGGCGGAAGATAAGGCGGTGCCGCGGAGCGAACTGGTAAAAGGCTACGAATACGAGAAGGACCATTACGTCGAGATCGACGACGAGGACATCAAGAAGGTGGCCCCGAAGACGGCCAAGGTGATGGAGATTCTCGAGTTCGTCAAGAACGATCAGGTGGACCCCATCTATCTGGAGAGCTCCTATTACATGGCTCCCGATGAGGGCGGCGAAAAGCCTTACGCCCTGCTGTTTCAGGCGCTGCGTGAATCCTCATACTACGCGCTGGCGAAGGTGGCGATGCACAATCGCGAGCACATCATCATTCTGCGTCCAGGGGCGAAGGGTATTCTCTCGCACACCATGTATTATCAAGACGAGATTCGTCAGGTGGAGGAGTTCCGTACCGACACCAGCCTGGTGAAGGAGAAGGAACTGGCGATGGCGAAGATGTTGATCTCCTCGCTGGAGGCCGACTTCGAGCCGCAGAAATACCACGACACTTACCGCGTGAATCTGCAGAAGATGATCGAGGACAAGATCGAAGGGAAGAAGGTGGTGGCGACTCCGGAGACGCATGTTGCTCCGGTCATCGACATCATGGAGGCTCTGAAGAAGAGCCTGGCCGAGAAGCGCAAACCCGCGCAGGCGGCGACGGCTATCGACGCCGAGACAGCGGAAGCTTCCCCCGCGGAAGAAACACCGAAGAAACGTACCCGGAAGAGCAACGTAGGCTAGAAGCCATTCGCTTCGGCGAACAACCCGGTTCCAGTTGGCATACCAACGGCATGCTACTACAATCGGTTTGAGAGCCCCGTGAATCCACGAAAAATACTAGTTACAGGCGGCGCCGGTTACATCGGCTCGCACACCGTTCGGCTTCTGCTGGCGCAGGGGCATGACGTGGTTGTCGTCGACAATCTTTCGAAGGGATATCGTCACAATGTCCCGGAAGGCCGTCTGCGTGTGTTCGATCTGGCGGACACGGCGGCGCTGACCGCGCTGATGCGGGAGCACGGGACCGAGGCCGTCATCCACTTTGCGGCATTCATCGCAGTGGGCGAATCTATGCGGGAGCCGGCGCGGTATTTCACCAACAATGTGGGCGGGTCGCTTTCCCTGCTGACGGCGATGGTGGAGTGCGGTGTGAAGCACATCGTGTTTTCGAGCACCGCGGCGGTGTACGGCAATCCCGAGGGCAGTCCGATTCTGGAGAGCTTTCCGATTCACCCGGTGAATCCGTACGGCGAATCCAAGGTGATGGTGGAGACGCTGCTGCGCTGGTTCGACCAGATCCATCACCTGACCAGCGTATGCCTGCGTTATTTCAATGCGTCGGGCGCCGATCCGGAGGGCCGCCTGGGTGAGGAGCACGATCCCGAGACTCACTTGATTCCGCTGTTGTTCCGGGCCGTGATGACGGGCACGCCAGTCACGATTTTCGGCGGCGATTATCCCACGGCGGACGGAACGTGCACGCGCGATTACATTCACGTGAACGATTTGGCGCAGGCGCACATTCTGTCCGTGGAACACCTGATGGGCGGCGGCGCATCCGACCAGTTCAATGTGGGCACCGGGACGGGCCATACGGTGATGGAGATGGTGCACGCGGTGGAGGCGGTGACGGGGAAGCCCGTGCCGTACACGATGGGTCCGCGGCGCGAGGGCGATCCGCCGAGTCTGGTGGCGGCATCCGGCAAGCTGCGCACGCAGTTGGGCTGGACGCCGCAATATACGGATATCCGCACGATTGTCCAACACGCCTGGAATTTCGCGAATCGGTAAGGGCGTGGATTCCAATCGGAGCCGCGCCCGTCAGGAAGCGTTGCCTACACTCGCGATATTCTCGGATAAAAGTGTTACCTATGTCCCCGGGCCCCGTGGCGTACTCCTACGCTAGGATTCCGTCGATTGGCCGCCATTTGGCCAACGTCCCACTTGGCAAGGTGGCGGCGCGCCCGTCCTGCTGTATGATGAGGACTGCGGTGCAAGCCGCGCCCGGGCCCGCGGGAAGGGTTGAACCCACTTGCTCCACAGTTGGCGTTGAAGCTCTGAGCCTTTATGCAGCCGGCTTTGCGGGTCAATCCGGCAATCTATGCATGGAGGTTTTGAATGGCCCGTTTACCCGAACAGCCCAACATTGACCATCTGAAGAAGCAGGCGAAGGAATTGCTGCGCCTGTACGAAGCCGGAGACGCTACTGCGTTCGCCCGGTTCCGCGAATCATTACCCGCGGCGCAAGGCAAACACGACGCTGCCATTGCCGCGCTCGGCCTGAAGCTGCACGATGCGCAATCCTGTATCGCCCGCGAGTACGGCCAAACTTCGTGGCGAAACTTGCAGGACGCCGTGGATTGGGCCAACAGCAGGTCTCAGTCTCGCAAGGAGCTGATGGCCTTCTGGCTGCACTGCGTCTACGGCCATGGGGTTGAGCGTCCGCGCCTGGCGCTGGCGGCAAAGATGCTGGCCGAGCGTCCGGACCTGGGAGCGGGCGAACTGTTTCTCTCTTGTGCGATCGGCGATGAGGCGGCGGTGCGCGAGGCGGTGCGTGCCGATGCAGGCCGGGCGAATCGGGTCGAGAATCAGTGGCTCTGTCCTTGCTGCGGAAGTCCCCTGGGGATGCCTCCGCTGGTGGCTGTGACGCACTCCGGATTCCTGCAGGTTCCCGAGTTTGGCGACCGGTTGCGGCGGTGCGCGCGCATTCTGCTGGATGCCGGCGCGGATCCGAATCAGTCCTGGCAGTACAAAATCGGCGGCGAAGCGCTCAGCGCGTTGTACGGAGCGGCGGGCAAGAATCACGATCCCGAGTTAACGAAAATGCTGCTGGATGCTGGCGCCAATCCGAACGACAACGAATCGCTCTACCATTCGACCGAGGCTCGCGACCTGACGTGCATGCGGCTCCTGCTGGAGGGCGGAGCGAGGGTGGAAGGCACCAACGCGGTGCACCATATCCTGGACCGCGACGACCTGGCCGGGTTGCAGTTGCTGCTTCGCTATGTGAAGGACGTCAGCGGTCTGACGAGCTCCATCGGAAATCCGTTAATCTGGGCGATCCGGCGGCGCCGCAGCCGCGCGCATGTGGAAGCATTGCTGGCCGCGGGGGCCGATCCCCTGGCCAAGGCCGCGCACGGTCTCTCCGCCTATCGCTATGCCTTGCAGAACGGATTGACGGACGTCGCCGAGGCCTTGGCCGAGGCTGGGGCGGGGCCGGCAGCGGGAGAAACGCTGACGATCGAGGATCGCTTTGTGGCTGCGTGCGCGGCGGCCGATGAGACGGAGGCTCGACGGATACACGCGGAGCGGCCCGATATCGTCCAATCGCTTTCAGAGTGGCACCTGAAGCAGCTTCCGCAGATGATGGAATCCGGCGCGATTGAGGCGGTGAAGCTCATGGTCGAACTCGGGTGGCCGATCGCGGTGCAAGGCGGCGACTGGAGTGCGTCGGCATTGAATCTCGCCGTGTTTCAGGGGAATGCTGAGATGACGCGATTCCTGTTGGAGCACGGTGCGAGCTGGACCGAGCGTCACGGTTTCGACAACAACGTGAACGGTACGCTCCAGTGGGCGTCGCGGAACAACAATGCCGAGTTGGGAGACTGGGTCGGCTGCGCGAAGGCCCTGGTGGAACACGGGATGCCGGCCGATATCGAAGGCAACTACGGTGAGGAGGTCGCGGAATTTTTGGCGGCGCGGAGTGCCGGGCGCATCATGCCTGCAGGACTTCCTGATAATACTTCTCGTAGCGCGGAATGATTTTGTCGGAGCAGAAGCGGTCGGAGGCGTTCCAGCGGCCGGCTTTGCGCATGCGATAGTGCAGGTCGTCATTAGTGAGCAGTTCGATCACGCGGGCGGCCTGTGCCTGGATATCGCCGACGGCTTCGAGGAAGCCGTCTTCTCCGTTGGTGACCAGCTCGGGGACGCCCCCTACATTCGTGGCGACGGGGACCACGCCGCAGGCCATCCCTTCTAACGCGGCCAGGCCAAAGCTCTCGAGTTCGCTGGGCATCAGCAGGACGTGGGCCAGCGGGATCAGGCGCTCCACGTGATTCTGCTTGCCCAGAAACGTGACGTGGCGGTCCACCTTCAGGGCACGGGCAAGCTGCTCGCAGGGTCCGCGATCCGGTCCGTCGCCGGCCATCAGGAGGTGGACCGGAACATGTTTGCGGACCTCGGCCAGAATGTGAATGCAATCGTTCACGCGCTTGACGGGGCGGAAGTTGGAAAGGTGAATGAGTAGCTTTTCTCCGTTGGGCGCGTAGGCTGCCGCGCCTTTCTTGGCGTCATCGGGGTGGTACAAATCGCAGTTCACGAAATTCTTGATGACGCGAATCTCGTTGGAAACACCGAAGACGTCGACGGTCTGCCCGCGCAGGTAATCGCTGATCGAGGTGATGCCGTTCGATTGTTCGATGGAAAACTTGGTGATGGGGAAGTAGGAGCGGTCCGTGCCCACCAGCGTGATGTCGGTGCCATGCAGGGTGGTGATGAAGGGCACGCGCCGCACCGGGGCAAGCATCTGCTGCGCCAGCATGGCGGAAATGGAATGCGGAATGGCGTAGTGAACGTGCAACAGGTCCAGATCGTAAGACTCGGCGACCTCCGCCATGCGCGAGGCGAGCGCCAGGCAGTAGGGAGGATAGAGGAAGAGGGGGTACGAAGTGACTTCGACCTCGTGATAGTGGACGCGCGGCGTGTCCGGATCCAACCGGATGGGATTGGCGTAGCTGATGAAATGGACCTCATGGCCGCGATTGGCCAATTCCAGGCCCAGTTCGGTTGCCACGATTCCACTGCCCCCGTAGGTGGGGTAACACGTAATACCGACCTTCACTTCGCCAGCGTAGCATGCACCGGGCGCAGGATCCCGTAACCAATTTGGCCATGCAGGTGTTCGTCTGGCGATGCTACGTCTCCGCCGCCGAACCAGACGCGGACCTCGGAGCCCTCCACCAGCACCGTGGCGTCGCACAGCACCTTAGAATTCCATGCCTCGGTACCGGCGAAGACGGTGGGCAGCTTTTGCCAGTGAACGCCGTCGGAGGAGCGGGCCAGACCCAGACGGCGGTGCGCGGCGGAATCGGTGCCGGTGTACAACATCCAGTAGAAGCCGTGGGAAGTCCAGACGGCCGGTTCTCCGAGGTCGCCTGCGTCAAAGGCGCCGGTTTCGCCCAGTTCCAGGACGGGGTTGGTGCGCAGCTTGGTCCAGTGGATGCCGTCCGTGGAGCGGGCGAGGCCGATGCGCTGCCGCGGCGGGTCGGCGCGGTCCTGACCGAGATAGTACATGTAGAAGTAGGGGTCGATGCGAAGGACGTAAGGGTCGGCCACATCCCGCTCGTCCCAACTCATGTAGGGTCCGCGGTCGAGCACCGGGGCCGGTTCGGTGCGCCAGCGATGCGGGTCGCTGCCGCGGGCAAGGCCGATGCGGAGCGCCGTTCTGGGGCCGGCTTCGAACCAGTGCCAGAATTCGCCGCCGTGCAGAAGGGCGGCGCCGTTGGCGGCGATGTAGGCGGCCTGCCAGGTCCTGGGGTCGGGTCGCTGCACGGTCTCGCCGGGCTGCCAGTGGATTCCATCGCTCGAGGGCGCCATCACGGTGCGCCAGGATGCGCCGTCGAAGGCCGAGTAGAAGTTGAGGTAGCCCGAGGGTCCATGGACCACCGAGGGGTTCAGAACATCGCTATCGGAGCCGTGCTCGATGACGGGCTGCGGCAGAGCGTCCAGGGAGAAAGTCAGGTTCGAATCGCCGCCGGAGAGCGGGGGCAGAGAGAAATCGGCGTAGTTTCGGCAGCCGGAAAGCGGCAGCAGGAGCAGCAAAAACAGGGCGCGGCCGCTCACTGCAGGGGAATCCGGAACTTCAGGCCGGCCCCTCGCCCGGGACGCGACTCCAGTTGCAGGTCGGCATTCAGTGAACGGGCGCGGCGCTTCAGACTGGCCGGACCGAGCCGCAGCAGTTCCAGTTCTTCCAGGGAATAGGTGCCGGCGAAGCTAAAGCCATGGCCGTTATCGTCCACGGAAATCTCCAGGCCGCGCTCGGTCTTTTCCATGCTGACGGCCACGCGCGTGGCGCCGGCGTGCTTCTGGACGTTGTGCAGCGATTCGCGAATCATCTGCAGGACTTCGAGAGTCATTTCCTGGGGAAGTCCCACGGGAGAGTTCGTGCCCATGAAAGTGACCGGGATACCGCTCTCTTTTTGGAAGTTCTCGGCGGTCCGCCGGGCGGTAGCTACCAGGTTGCCGCCTTCCACATCCACCGGGCGCATGCTGTGCAGGAAGACGCGCAGATCGCGAACCTGGGATTGCGCCAGCACCTGCAACTGTTTCAGATCCTCCATACCGGCGTTGATGTCGCGATCCATGACCTTGCGGAGAATCTCCAGCCGCATCTGGAGGCTGATGAAACTCTGCAGCGGTCCGTCGTGAAAATCGGAGGCGATGCGCTGACGTTCTTCCTCGCGGGCTTTCTCGGCCTGCGTCTGCACCTCGGCCAGTTTTTCGGTGAGACGGGCAATCGCGGCGGTCTGCTTTTGTTTATTCGCTGCGAAGGCGCAAGCCAGGGCGCCCGCTACCACCACCGTGCGCTCCAGCGCGCGCAGCGGTTCGTAAGGGAGCACGGCGCAAAATACAGTGGCAACCGCAGTGACAATCACCACCTCCAGACTGGTATAGAAGGCGATGGCCTCGCTCAGCAGAAACAGGAAAAACAGAGAAGCCAGCCAGGCCAGCCGCTCATTGCCCCAACTGGCCACAATCAAAAAGTAAACCGTATCGCCGAACAGGGCCAGCAGACCCAGCATGCCGGTCTGCATTCTGCCGCGCACAGCCACCACGATGCCGTGGGCAAGGTACAGCGCCAGTAACCCATAAAACTGGAGGGCGGATGCCGGCGGGTAGAAGAATCCGACTACCAAAGCCGCGACGGCGAGCAGCACTCTCACCCACGGCACATAATGTGTCCAGCCGGACTTCAGCGGAAACAGCACGACGCTCTACTTTCGGTACAGATACAGAGTGTGACTACGCCCTTCGCCATCATCGGCGATTTGTTCGACTTTTTCAGGCGTCCAGTTCTTGAATTCGAAATCGTGGGCCACCACCCGGGCCCCCTTCTTCAACTGCTTGTCGAGGAGGGGCTGCACCTTGTTATTGATGGAATCGGGCAAGAGATAGACGGTTACCAGGTCGGCAGAACTGTAGTTTTGTTCCAGCAGATCGCCGCAAACGATGTGCGCCGTCTTGTCCAGGTTTAACTTCTTGATGCGATCCTCGCTTTGCTTGCAGAGGTCTTTGGTGATTTCGACGCCAACCGCGTTAGCATGGAACTTCTGCGCCGCCATGATGACGAAACGGCCATCCCCGGAACCCAGGTCGTACATCTTTTCGCCGGCCTTCAAGCCCCCCATCTGGAGCATTTTTTCCACGATCGTTTGCGGGGTGGGGTAGTACGGAGCGAGCTTTTCGTCGGCGCTTTGGCCGGAAGCTGCGCCGGCGGCTAGCAACAGGAGGAGCGGAAGTGATCGCATCGGTTTCATGGCAAATTGGGCAGTAATCACTTTAGCATCATCGAGGGTTTTCCACGAGATTGTGGAAAAGCCTGTGGAAAACCCGTTTTGGCGGCCTCTGCAACCTGATTATTCACGGTTTTGTCACCCAATGCACCGGTTTTCAGCAATTCTGTTATTAGTATTACAAACTATTCTGTTTCTTCAGCTTAGAGGGCAGAAGGATTGTAAATTTCTCTAGATCCAGACCTTTTCCAGGGGTACAGCCTTCTGACACCACTCGCAGTGGCCGCCGTCGACAGCGTAAGCGGCGTCCAGTTTCGCCAGATAGTAGAGCGGCAGGTCGCCGAAATCCAAGGTCTGCGGCGTGGGCTGATAGATGATGACCGCCAGGCCCACCACCTTGGCGTCGTACGATTCCAGCAACTTCTTTACTTCGGCCAGCTTTTGGCCGGTACGCAGGATATCGTCCACCAGAACCACCTGCTCTCCGGCCAGCGGTTCCAGGAATTGGCGGAAATGAGTGGATTCGTTATCGTGCTCCTTCTCCGACCAGTAGACCTGTTTGGCGCGCAGCGCTTCGCAGACTCCGTAGGCCACCGGCAAGCCGCCGGTCATGGGCACCACGATGGAAAGATCCTGTGTGATGGCCCGGATTTCGGGGTTGGCCCGCAGATGGCGGCTCAATCCCACCGATAGCATACGCTGGTATCGGGAATATCGCAGGGCCAGCGGCACCTGCAGATATTCATTGGAGTGCAATCCCGAAGGGTATTCGAAATGGCCGTCGCGCAGAGCGCCGGTTTCGCGAAGGACTGCGACAACTTCTTCTTGAGTAGGTATCAGGTGCATGTTTAGCTGGCTCCGTGGCCTGTGAGTACGCGCGGGATGGTTTGCAGAAGAATCTTCCAATCGAGCGCCAAAGACCAGTTATCGATGTACTGCATGTCCATTTTCATCCAGGTTTCGAAATCGACATTATCACGGCCGGAGACTGCCCAGAGGCAGGTGAGGCCCGGACGCATACGCAGGCGGCGGCGCTGCCAGCGCTTATACTGATCGACTTCGCTCGGTACGGCCGGACGTGGGCCTACCAGGGACATATCGCCGCGTAGCACATTCCACAATTGCGGCCACTCGTCGATGGAGAATTTTCTGAGGTAACGGCCCAGGCTGGTCAGCCGCGGATCGTCGGGGATTTTGAAAACTGTCTCGCGGGTGTTCAGGTGGGCCAGTCCCGATTTCAGCTCCTCGGCGTTTTCACACATGGAGCGGAACTTATAGAAGAGGAAGCGGCGGCCGTTGAGTCCGCAGCGGACCTGACAGAAGATCGCGGGACCCGGCGAGGTCATCCTGACTAGGACACCCACGATGGCCATGAATGGGGCCAGCACGATCAATCCCGCGGCCGCAATGGCGATGTCCGTGAGCCGCTTGACCAGCAGGCGGATCTCGTCGTAGGGCGCGGCGGAGAAGGTGAGGAGCGGAGTATTTCCCAGCCGGTCGAGCGATACCGTGCTGTTGACGTGAGGGAAAAAGTCCACGGCCACCCGGGTGCGTACGCCCTCTTCATCGCATAGCAGGAAGAACTCTTCGAGTTCGGCCAGACTCTCGCTGCCGACGGCGAATACGATTTCGTCCACCACGTGCTGCCTGAGGACGGACGGCAACTCGTCGATGGGATAGACCCGATGAGCGGATTGAAGCAGGATCTCCGAGGGGGCGTCGCCCGAACGCTCACTCAGGAAACCGCGCAGCTTGACGCCGTAGTTCGAGGAGGCCTCCAGATCGCGCCCCATCCGCAGCGCACGCTCCCCGGTGCCCACCACCATCACGTAGTGCGGCGCCGCAAATTCCCGGCGGATGACTCCCACCACGCGGCCCGCAGTGAGGCGGAACAGCACCAGGAAGACCCAGGCGAGAGCCGCAAAGAGCAGCAGGAAGAAACGGCTGAGGTCCGCCCGGACTAGATATTCGAACACCACCAGGCCGAGCGAACCGTAGACGCACTGCCGCGCCGTGTCGCTCAAAATGACTGCCGGATGAGCGGAATCCAGCCGGTCGTACACCTCCAGCCAGATGCCCAGGAGCACCCACGCGAGCAGGGCAGCGCCTAAAATCAGCGCTTTACGCTCCAGCGTGAGGTAGAAATTATGCTCCAGCGGCAGGATGGCGCGCGTTCGATAGGCGGCCTCGAATGCCAGGGTGGTGAGAACGATGTCAGATAGCCCGAACAAAACACGAGCTTTACGCTGGCGGCTGAACATCCAGGCTCAGGATAACATGCGGCGGGACACGCCAGCCTACAGGACCAGGCGTTCGTCGCCGTCGCGGCGGGTCACGTGCTCACGGTCGAGGAATTCCAGTAGGGGGATAGCGTACTTACGGGAGATCCCGGTCCATTCTTTGAAGGCGCCCACCTGGAAGCGGGTGCCGCGGCGGCCGGACAGCATTTGGCGGAGTTGCTCCAGTGCCGAGTGGTGGAATACCAGATCCTCGCTGATGCGGACCAGACGTTTTTCGCGCAGCAGAATTTCGAGCAGCGACCGCGCGCGCCGCTGTTCGACTCCGGATTTTGCCAGCACCTCCGCCAGAGCCGGCACAGCCAGCCCGGATTGTTCGAAGGCCCGCTCCATGATGCCGCGAGCTTCCTGCTCATCCTGCTGCAGCACGACGGCATGGCCGCGGGAGCGGACCGTCTCACCATCGACGATCAGATCCTTGGCGTCCGCCAGCAGCGCGTCGAGTATGAAGAGGGGAGAGCCGGGCAGCTCGCGACTGCGCAGGTCCTGTTTGGCGACCCCCGCCAGCAGAGGATTGGCGCGATGGAATTCCCTAACGGCACGCACCAGCCGATCGCGGGATGCTTGGAACCAGGCGCGATCCACATACCACGGTTGAGGCTGGGTGAGCGCGAGTAGCGGCGCTTGTGCGGCCGCCGCGGCAATCTCCGAGGCCAGCCGGCCGGTACGAGCCACCAGTTGCGCTATCCCCAAACCGAACTCCGCTTCGCGAACCAGCGAGGCCACTCCGAGGTTGGTCAGGCGCCCCGCCACATCGTCGGTCTTGCGGTAACGACGCTCCCCGATATCCACCACCACGCCTCCGCCAATCGTGACCACCGGCGAGAATTTACGAATGATGAAACGATCGCCCGGCAGCAGCAGGGCCGGCTCGCGCAGCACGATGCGGACGTAGCAAGTGGTGCCGGGGGCCATCGACGCCGCGCCGCCGAAGAGACGGACTTCTGCCTCGATCTCGGCCGTGCCGGAATGGAAATGCACGGGCGCGCGGTGCTTCAGAGGCTTAGCCGAGGCCAGCAGATCCAGCCGGCAATCCAGGTGATGGACGGCCTGGAACAGATCGGGACCGCTGAGGACGTCGCCGCGCTTCAGCTCGGCGGCCTCGATGTCGGCGAGGTTTAACGCGGTGCGCTGCCCGGCCACGGCGCGCTCGGCCTTCGAGCCGTGGACCTCCACGCCGCGCACGCGCAAATGCCGCCCGGACGGGTACACCTGCACCTCCCGCTCCTTGTCAACGCTGCCGGAAATCATGGTGCCGGTCACGACCGTGCCGAAGCCCTTCACGGAGAAGACCCGGTCGATCGGCATGCGGAAGTGGCCGCCGGCGTTCTTTTCGGGGACGGTTGTGGCGGCGCGCGCCAGTTCTTTCCGGAGGTCGTCGAGTCCCGCGCCCGTAACGGAACTGACGGGGACCATGGGCGCGCCCTCGAGGAAACTGCCGGCCACCAACTCCTCCACTTCGAGCTTGACCAGACCGAGGATATCGGGATCCACCAGGTCGGCCTTCGTGAGCGCGATGATGCCGCGCGGAATTCCGAGCAGGCGGCAGATGTCGAAGTGCTCGCGCGTCTGCGGCTTGATGGATTCGTCGGCGGCGATCACGAAGACCACCAGGTCGATTCCTCCCACGCCGGCCAGCATGTTCTTGACGAAGCGCTCGTGCCCGGGAACGTCGACGAAGGCGAGGCGCACCGAAGGGGTGAGTTGGAGGTGGGCGAAGCCGAGGTCGATCGTGATCCCGCGGCGCTTCTCCTCTTCCAGGCGATCGGCGTCGATGCCCGTGAGCGCTTTGACCAGGGCCGTCTTGCCGTGATCGATATGGCCTGCGGTTCCCGCGATGATGTGCTTCATGGCCCGATGTATTCATGCTACTAGAGCCGCCGCGGGAGCTGCGCGCTGCCGCCTTGCTACATTGAGGAGGTGTTCGCCATTCTCATACTGGCGCTGGTGACCGGGTCGCTCGTTTACTGCGTCCTGACGATCGTTGCCGCCGTGCGGTACCGCGGCGTGAAGCCCGCGCCGTTGACGCGGGTCGCGCCGATCAGCATTTTGAAGCCGCTGGCCGGAATCGATGAGGGGCTGGAAGAAAATCTGCGCAGCTTTTTCGAACAGCAGTACCCCGAATTCGAGATGCTGTTCGCGGTGCGCAGCCCGCGGGATCCCGTAATTCCTCTCGTGGAAAAGCTGCGGCTGGCGTATCCGTCGGTGGCTTCGCAGCTTCTGATTACGGGCGAGCCGCCGTATCCGAATGCCAAGGTGTACAGTCTCGACCTGATGCTGGCGGCGTCGCGGCACGACCTGATCGTAATGGCCGATAGCGACGTGCGGGTGACGGCGGATATGCTCACGACCATCGCCGCCGAGTTTCAGGACGCGCAACTGGGCCTGGCGACGTGCCCGTATCGCGCCGTGCCGGGTCCCAGTTTCTGGAGCACGCTGGAGGCGGTCGGGCTCAATACGGAATTCATCGGCGGGGTGCTGGTGGCGCGCATGCTGGACGGTATGAAGTTCGCGCTGGGACCCACCATTGCGGCGCGGCGCGAGACGCTGGCGCGCATCGGCGGTTTTGACGCGGTCAAGGATTTCCTGGCGGAAGACTTCGTCATGGGGAAACTGGCGGCGGAGAAGGGCTACGGCGTAATCCTGTCCTCCTACGTGATCGAACATCGCATCGGGTCGCAGGCGCTGGCAGCGAACTTGCGCCACCGGCTGCGCTGGAATCGCAGCACCCGCCGTTCGCGGCCGGCCGGATATGTCGGCCAGCTATTCACCAATCCGCTGCCGCTTGCGCTGATGCTGGTCGCGGTGAAGCCCCAGTGGTGGCCGGTATTGGTGCTGACGCTGCTGTTCCGCGCGGCGGCCGGTTGGGCCACGGCGAGACACGCGCTCAGCGACCATCTCGCACCGCGGCTCTGGTGGCTGGTGCCGGTCCAGGATGTCGTGAGCTTCCTCGCCTGGCTCGGCGGTTTCTTCGGCAATACAATTCTGTGGCGAGGCCGAAAATATTTCTTGCTGCCGGATGGACGCTTTGAGCTGGTGCCGTAGGACGTTGTCGGAAACCCTAGAGGTCTTCTGGCCGAAGGCCGGTATGCCTCGCGATCTCAGCCAGCATGACGGGGCCACTCGCTCATGCAGCAATCGAGAATTGCACGAGGTTCGAGTCGGACTTCATCTCGCCGTGCTCGATCTCCTCGGCGATGACGCGCAGAGCGAGAGCCTTGGCCTTAAGCGCAGCCTCTTCAGTGGTTGCGCCATAAGCAATCACACCAGGCAACTCGACCACATCGGCAATCCAGCGCCCGTCGGCTTCACGCAGCAACCGGATCGTGAGCTTCATATGCGTCATCGTAGCACTCGCTTCGATGCTCCGACTGCTAGCCGCGCTGGCCTATTGTCGGAGCCACTCTTGCGGACCCGGCGCGGCCTTGAAGTGCACTAAAGACTCTCGATGATCTCATCGCGCAGGTCGCGGGGAACCTTCATGCCATCGGGAGAATCTCATCGCGGACGAGGTGCAGACGGACACGCTCGGGCTTGGGACGATCGAAGAAAAATGCCCCGGTGGCCTCAATCACATTGCGGCGCAATTCTTCCCATGTGCTGCCTTCCGTGAAAATGTTCTCCGTCAGGCACTCAGCGCAATATCCACCGTCCGCCTCCTGCACCACCTCGAAGATCAGGTCCGGCATATGTCCACTATAAGCCATCCCAAATTGAGGAGTTCCCGCATCGCGCGACACTCTGCACACGGGTGCGCGTGGATCCGAATCGGAGCCGCGCCCGTCAGGAAGCGTTGCCGCATACACGCTCATGACATCACCTTGCCTGGCGACGCCATCGTGTTCTGCCGTGACCCGTTCCGGAGGATCCTGCCGGTTCCGCCTGGCGTACTCCTCGCTAGGATTCCTTCGATTGCCGTCCCGCTTCCATGCCGCGCACTCCCCAACATCGTGAAGTACCGGCGCGCTCGTTACAATAGTGCCGATGAACCGGCTTGATGAATTGCGCCGCCGCCATGCCGCTGCCGAGCAGGGCGGAGGACCCGAGCGCCGCGAGCGCCAACACAAAGAAGGTAAGCTTTCGGCGCGCGAGCGCATCGAATTGCTGCTCGATGAAGACAGCTTTGAAGAGATGGATAAGCTGGTCACGCATCGCTGCCGCGATTTCGGCATGGATGACCAGAACGTGCCCGGCGACGGTTTTGTGACCGGCCATGGCCGCATCGACGGCCGGCTGGTCTACGTCTTCGCCCAGGATTTCACTGTCTTCGGCGGCTCGCTCTCCGAAACCAACGCGCAGAAGATCTGCAAGATTATGGATCTCGCGTTGAAGGTGGGCGCGCCCGTCATCGGGCTCAACGATTCCGGCGGCGCGCGCATTCAGGAAGGCGTGGTCTCCCTCGCCGGATATGCCGACATCTTCCTGCGCAACACGCTGGCCAGCGGTGTGGTGCCGCAGATTTCCGCCATCATGGGGCCGTGCGCCGGCGGCGCGGTTTACTCCCCCGCCATCACCGACTTCGTCTTCATGGTGGACCAGACCAGCTACATGTTCGTCACCGGTCCCGACGTGATCAAGACGGTGACGCACGAAGATGTGACTAAGGAAAAGCTCGGCGGCGCGGCCACGCACAATTCGGTGAGCGGCGTGGGCCATTTCACCGCGGCTGACGACGCCGATTGTCTCCGCATGATTCGAGAACTGCTCGGCTTTCTGCCGCAAAACAATCGCGAGGATCCGCCGCGCCGCGCCACCAACGATCCAATCGACCGCATGGATGCCGCGCTCGACACCGTGGTCCCGCAGGAATCCAGCCTGCCTTACGACATCAAAGACGTCATCCATCGCGTGGTGGACGACGCCGATTTCTTCGAAGTGCACGAGCACTGGGCGCGCAACATCGTGGTGGGGTTCGCGCGCATGGACGGCCGTCCCATCGGCATCGTGGCCAATCAGCCGGCGTTCCTGGCAGGCTGCCTGGATATCGCGTCGTCCACCAAAGGGGCGCGATTCGTGCGCTTCTGCGACGCTTTCAACATTCCGATTCTCACGTTTGAGGATGTGCCCGGTTTTCTCCCGGGCACGGAGCAGGAGTTCGGCGGCATCATCCGGCACGGCGCCAAATTGCTGTACGCCTACGCCGAAGCGACGGTCCCCAAGATTACCGTGATCACGCGCAAGGCGTATGGCGGAGCCTACTGCGTGATGGGGTCGAAGCACATCCGCACGGACGTGAACCTGGCCTGGCCCACGGCGGAGATTGCGGTCATGGGTCCGGAGGGCGCCGTGAACATCGTTTACCGGCGCGAACTGGCGGCAGCCGAGGATAAAGCCGCGGCGCGGCAGCAGAAGGTGGAGGAGTTTCGCGAGCGGTTCGCCAATCCTTTTATCGCCGCCGAACGCGGCTATGTGGACGACGTGATCGAGCCGCGCGAGACCCGTCCTCGTGTGATTCGCGCGCTGCGCATGCTGGAGAATAAAGTGGACACGATGCCGCGCAAGAAGCATGGCAACATACCTCTATGAAGCTTCTCGCCTGCCTTCTGCTGTCCGTCTGCGGACTCGCCGCGCAAGACCGCGTCGTGGTGGATTGGCCCAAGCTGTCCGCGGAAATTCAGGAGCGATTCACCACGCTCTTGCGGATCGACACCAGCAATCCTCCCGGCAATGAGACGAAGATGGCCAAGGCCATCCAGACCATGCTGGAGCGCGAGGGGATTCCGTGCAAGCTGTTCGCGCAGGATCCGGCGCGCGCCAATCTGGTGGCCCGCATCAAGGGCAACGGGTCGCAGCGGCCGCTGCTGCTGATGGGCCATACCGATGTGGTGGGCGTGCAGCGCGACCGCTGGAGCGTCGATCCCTTTGCGGCGGTCCGTAAGAACGGCTTCATCTACGCTCGCGGCGCGAGCGACGACAGGCCCGACGTGCTGGCGGACATCATGGTGCTGATCCTGCTCCAGCGCATGCACGTGAAGCTCAACCGCGACGTGATTTTCCTGGCCGAAGCCGGCGAAGAAGGCACTCCCAGCGTGGGCGTGGATTTCATGGTGAAGGAACACTGGCCGGAGATCGAGGCCGAATTTGCCCTGGCCGAAGGCGGCTCAACCATCGAGCAGAACGGCAAAGTTCACCACGTGCTGGTGGCGACCACGGAGAAGGCTCCGCGCGGCGTCCATCTGGTGGCGCGTGGCACGGCGGGCCACGGCTCGCGTCCCACGCCCGATAATGCCGTGGTCCATCTGGCGCAGGCGGTGGCGCGCGCCGGTACGTGGCAGACCCCGGTGAGGCTGAATGAAACGACGCGCGCCTATTTCACCGGCCTGGCCGCAATTTCGCCGCCGCAGGAGGCCGCGCGGTATCGTGCCGTGCTGGACCCGGCGCACCAGGCGGAGGTGGATCGCTACTTCCGGCAGCATGATCCCGGCCATTATTCGATCTTGCGGACCTCGGTAGTCCCCACCATCATCAAGGGCGGATTCCGCAGAAACGTGATCCCTTCGGAGGCCGAGGCGGACCTCGACATCCGCGCGCTTCCCGATGAAGATATGACGCGGTTCTACGCCGACCTGCGGCGCGTGATTGACGATCCCTCAGTCGAAGTGCAGCCAGGGGCGGCGTACCGTCCCACGTCGGCACCGTCGCGGCTGGATACCGTGATGTATCGCGCGCTGGACAAGGTGTCGCGGCGGCTGTTCGATGCGCCCACGCTACCCAGCATGCTCACCGGCGCCACGGACAATGCGCAACTTCGCGCCAAAGGCGTGCAGGCGTACGGACTCGGTCCCATGGTGCCGGCGGAAGAGGGCGCGCTCGGCACGGCGCACAGCGACAACGAACGGATCGGCGAGCGTGCCGTCGAGAAGTACGTCGAGTACTTGTGGAATATCGTGCTGGAAGTGGCTCGGTAAAATTCGGGCTTCTCAGGACAGCGCCCGATACAACGCCTGCTTCCACCGGCCGTTATCGATCGTCCACACCACTCGCGCCGCACCTGCATCGCGCCAAACCGCTCGATTTCTCTCGTCCCCCGCCACTCCCAACTTGTCCACCACCGTCATGCCGCGCGTCAACTCGCTGGCCACTTCCACGTCAACGGCATGCCTTCCCACACTCGTGCAAACCGATGGATCCAGCGCCACGCACATCGCCACCGGATCGGGCAGACTGATGCCGTCCTCGCCAGTCTGAATCTTGTAGGCCTCCCGCGCATGCGAATTGCACTCGATGGCGAACCGCGCCACTGGCGTATCCAGCGAACGCACGTGCTCGATATCGCGCGGACTGAGCACCGCTTCGCCGCGGCACAAGTGCCAGCCCACCATTTCCACCGGCATGCCGGAACGCAGCACCACGCGCGCCGCTTCCGGGTCCACCCAGATGTTGTATTCGGCCGCCGGAGTGACGTTGCCCTCGCAGCAGGGATTACCGCCCATCACCACGCACCGGCTCACCATCCCCGCAATCCCCGGAGCCTTCACCAGCGCCATCGCCACATTGGTTAGCGGACCCAGCGTCACCAGCACGATGCCGGGATGCGCCTCCACAGTCCCCACAATCGCGTCCACCGCATGGCCCGCGGCTGCCGTCCGCGAGGCCGCCGGATAGTCGTGATCGCCCAACCCGTCCTTCCCGTGGAACCACTCGGCGTGCGCGTGTTTGCGCCAAATCGGTCCGCGGGCGCCGGCGTACACCGGAGTCTCCGACCCGCACAATTCGGCCACGTAGAGAGCGTTCCGGGTAGCCTGCTCCACCGGCACATTCCCTGCCACCGTGGTGATGGCCCGCACGCGCACATCCGGCGCGCGTAGCGCCATAATCAGCGCCACGGCATCGTCGGACGCCGTATCGGTATCGATCAGGAAATCGCGGATCAAGGCTACAGATTATCACTTGCGACGCCATCTGATACCATGCCAAACGATGGACGCAGTAAAGATCTCACACGTAACTCGAACCTTCGGCGACGTGACCGCGGTAAACGATCTTTCGCTCACCGTGCCCGTGGGTTCCATCTATGGCTTCATTGGTCCGAACGGCTCCGGCAAAACCACCACGATGCGCATGATCGTGAACATCTTCTACCCGGACTCCGGCGACATTCGCCTCTTCGGCGACGGTCTGCCCGAAAACAGTTCCGACCTGATCGGCTACCTGCCGGAAGAACGCGGCCTGTATCAGAAGATGACGATTCAGGCGCTCCTCGAATTCTACGGCGAACTCCGCTCCGGCCGCAGTGTCAAAGCCGAGGTGGCCTCCTGGCTGCAGCGGCTGAATCTGGCCGACCGCGCCGCCGACAAAGTCGAAAGCCTCAGCAAAGGCATGAGCCAGAAAGTCCAGTTCATCGCCACTGTCATCCCCGAACCGAAATTGCTGGTGCTCGACGAGCCGTTCAGTGGACTCGACCCGGTCAGCGCCGACGCCATCCGTACGGCCATCCTGGAATTGCGCCGCCGCGGCGTCACCGTCATTCTCAGCACCCACGACATGAACCTGGCCGAGACCATGTGCGACTACATTTTCATGATCTTCCGGGGCAGGAAAGTTCTGGACGGCACGCTCGCCTCGATTCAGGAACAGTACGGCGACGACACCATTCGCGTCTCCGCTCCAGACGGATTGCCGCCGCTGCCGCATCTTCCCGGTGTCGAACAGGTGCGCGACCTCGGCCAGGTGCAGGAACTTCGCCTGGTGCGCGGCGCCGACCCGCAGGATGTGCTGCGCGCCCTGCTGGCTCAGGCGCGCGTCACCAGTTTCTCCCTCGCCAAGCCCTCGCTCCACGATATTTTCATGCGCATTGCCGGCGACGCCGCCGGGGAGGTGAAGCTTGCGATTGCATAAGATTCTCACCATCGCCAAACGCGATTACGTCGCTACCGTCCGCACCAAAGCCTTCCTCTTCGGCCTGGTGGTAGCGCCGATGCTCTTCGGCGGCGGATCCGTCGCGCTGTCGTTCTTCAAAAGTAAGCCCGACCTTCGCGACAAGCGCATCGCCATTCTCGACCATACCGGCCTTGTCGCCCCCGCGCTGGTGAGCGCCGCCACCGAAAAGAACCAGCGCGACCTCTACGACAAAGTGACCCACCAGCAAATTGCTCCTCGCTACGTCTTTGAAGTTGTGCCGCCCGATGACGATTCGAATGCCACGCTGCTGATTCTGTCGGACCGCGTGCGCCGCAAGGAATTGGCGGCCTTCCTCGAAATCGGTAAACTCGCGCTCCGGCCCGTTGAGCCGGTGCAGGATCCCGTCCCCGGTCTGGAAACCAAGACCGACCCCGATACGCGCGTCGCCTATTACACCAATGCCGGCGGCCTCGACGAGATGCGGAACTGGCTGGGTGGACCGATCAACGACGGCGTCCGCCTCACCCGCCTTTCGCAACTGGGCATCGATATCGCCGGCAACAAGGGCCTGCTCGCCTCCGTTCCCGTCGAGGGGATGAGCCTGCTCGAACGCGACCTCAAGACGGGAGCCGTCCAGGCGGCGCGCAAGCGCAGCGAACTCGAGGGCTTCTTCGTGCCGTTTGCGGTCGCCATGATTCTGACCATGATCGTCATGATCGGTTCGGCCCCCATGCTGCAAAACGTCACCCAGGATAAGAGCCAGCGCATTGTGGAAACTCTGTTGGGCTCGGCCTCCCCGCTGGAGTTGATGGCCGGCAAGGTGATGGGTTCGGTCGGCGTCTCCGTGACGAGTTCGCTACTGTATGTGGTGGCCGGAGTTCTGGTGGTCAACGCCTTGGGGATCGCCGGACTGCTGCCGCTCACTCTCATCCCCTGGTTCTACGCCTACCTGCTTGCCGATGTGGTGATGCTGTGCGCCTTTGCGGCGGCGCTCGGCGCCTGTTGCAGCACCCCGCAGGACGCTCAGAACCTCGCGATCGTTCTGCTGATGCCCTGCATGATCCCCATGTTCACGCTGGTGACCGTGCTGCGCCAGCCCAACGGCGTGATGTCCACCGTGATGTCGCTCATCCCGCCCTTCACGCCAATTCTGATGCTACTGCGGCAGGCCAGCAACACCGGCGTCCCGGTTTGGCAGCCCTGGGTGGGACTCGTGGGAGTCCTGATCTTCGCGTCGGCGACCGTTTGGGCCGCCTCCCGCATCTTCCGAGTCGCCATCCTGATGCACGGCAAGCCCCCGCAACTAGCCCAACTCCTCCGCTGGGCCTGGAAAGGCTAACCCAGTCACAATCCCATTTCATTTTTCGAAAATCTCTATTTCTCTCCGAATCAGCAACTTACTGTCATCCTATTTCGGAGTCGAACTTGACACCGGGGTAGCATTCAATCAGTTGAAGATTTTATGACTACTAACCCTCAACTGACATCGGGCCTCGACATCGATTCTCAGTTCGTCCTCGGCGAAACTCGCGAGGAATTCGCTCAACTCGTCACCGATTACTACACCCACTACACTGCTCACGATCCCGAGCAGCGTTACTATCTCGACACCGCCATCCGCAACGAATGGCTTCTCCGCCGTTTCCACCGCGTCGAAGCCCACCTCTGGGAATTCGAAACCATGAAAGGCAAACGAGACTCCGGCTGCGAACTCGGCCAGGCCTTCGACCAGTCCAGTCCCACCTTCATGCGCCTCCACCGCCGCATCGTAGCCGCCGAGCGCTCCTACAAGGACGCCATGAACACTTTCCGAAAGCTCCAAAAACCGGCTCCGCAACCCGAACAAACCAAAGAGAAAACTCAACAATTGGCTTCGTTCCGCACCGCTCCCCGGGACCCCGACCAGCACCCCGCCGACGCCGCCTTCGACGCCATCGAGCGTGAACTCGCCGCCCTCCTGGAGTCCGAGTAGAATAGACGATCGCATTTCGTCGTCTGTTCAAGGCGAGCAGCGCTCGCCTTTGCCTGCCTCCGGCCTGCCAACCTGCCAAAATTGGGTTCGTGCCTCACTGCTCCCCGGGACCCCGACTAGCACCCCGGCATGCCGAGTAATCGCCACAAATGAACGCCGATGAACACAGATAATTGGGATGAACAGTCTTCATCGGCGTGAATCGGCGTGAATCGGTGGCCCCTCATTTTCGGCCCTCGCAACCCGAACATACCAAAAGGAAAACTCAACAATTGGGTTCGTTCCTCACCGCCCCGCCGAGACCTCTTGCAGCCGCCGCTCCAGGTAGCGGCGCTCGCTTTCGTTGCTCACCAAGGCAAGCGCCTCGCGGTACGCATCCGCCGCCTCTGCCATTCTTCCCGAGCGCCGCAACAGATCGGCGCGCGCCGAGTGGAGCAGGTGGTATGTCTTCAGCTCCCCCGCGACGGCGTCGATCAACGCCAGACCAGCCTCCGGACCCTCGGCCATCGCGACGGCCACCGCGCGATTCAAGGCCACGATCGGGGAGGGCTGTATGCGGACCAGAACATCGTAGAGGCTGCGGATCTGAGGCCAGTCGGTATCCTCCGGCCGGGCCGCCTGACAGTGAAGCGCGGCAATCGCGGCTTGCACGGCGAAGGCTCCGCCACCCGCGCGGAGGGCCTCCTCCACCAGCGGAATCGCCTCGGCGATCTGGTCGCGATTCCAGCGGCTGCGGTCCTGCTCTTCCAGAATCACGATGTCGCCGTGCTCGTCCGTCCGCGCGTCGCGGCGGGAATCGTGCAGCAGCATCAGCGCCAGTAAACCGGTGGCCTCGGGCGGCGCCGGAGCCATCAAACTGCACAGCAGGCGTGCCAGGCGAATCGCCTCCAGACAGAGATCCGTCCTCACCAGCGGACCACTCCCCGTGGCGGCGTAGCCTTCGTTGAAGACCAGGTAGATCACGGCCAGGACGGCATCCATTCGCTCCGGCATGTCGCCCGTTCCCGGCACCGCATAGGGGATGCCGGCGTCGCGGATTTTGCGTTTGGCCCGGACCAGCCGCTGGGCCATGGTGGACGGCGGCACCAGGAACGCGCGCGCAATCTCCTCGGTCTGCAGGCCGCCCAGAGTGTGCAGGGTGAGCGCTACCTGGGCTTCCAGAGCCAGCGCCGGGTGGCAGCAGGTGAAGATCAGGCGAAGCAGGTCGTCGGGAATTTCCGCCGGGTCATAGTCCGGCGGGTCCACTGACTGGCGGAATTCGGAAGGGCCGTAGAGATCCACCTTTTCGTCGAAATTCACCCGGCGGCGCATCAGGTCGATGGCTTTGTGGTGCGCGGTACGGATGATCCAGGCGCGCGGAAAATCGGGCACGCCGGCATCGCGCCACTGATTGACGCCGGCCGTAAATGCTTCCTGCGCAACCTCTTCGGCGAGTTCGAAGTCGCCCACCAGGCGGATCAGGGCGGCCACAATCCGCCCCCAGTCCGAGCGATAGAGCGCCTCGATGGTCTGATCGGAATCCCGGCTCACCCATCGATGGTAAATAATTCTTAGAGGGACTGTCGATTTGGCGTCTCGCCGTTCGACTATGGAACCAGAAGGAGAGCTCAAGGATGCGGTACATGATGCTGGTTTATTTGGAAGAGAAGGAGTTGGCGGAGGCCGAACGCCAGGCCTGCTACGCGGAATCGACCCAGCTCACGCACGACCTCAATGCCCGCGGCCAATTCCTGGCCGCCGCGCCGCTGCACCCGGTTTCTACAGCCACCACGGTACGAATCCGTGAGGGTAAACGTCTGGTAACCGATGGCCCGTTCGCCGAAACACGGGAGCAGCTTGGCGGCTATTTCCTGATCGATGCCAAGGATCTGGATGAAGCTCTCGCCATCGCCGCGCGCATCCCCGCGGCCCGATTCGGCTCGGTCGAAGTCCGGCCCATCGTGGAGTTGACAGGGATGCCTGAATCGTCAGAGGATCGTATGGCTGCGGCCAGCGGAAGGAGTGAGCATGGCAGGTAAAGTGACGGGAGTGCGCGTCCTGGTGGGCACGCGAAAAGGGGCGTTCATCCTGACGTCCGACGAGAAGCGCGAAAAATGGGACGTGAGCGGCCCGCATTTCGCCGGCTGGGAACTGTACCACGTGAAAGGCTCTCCGGCCGATCCCAACCGTTTATACGCGTCCCAATCCAGCGGCTGGTTCGGACAGTTGATCCAACGCTCCAATGATGGCGGCAAGAGCTGGGAACCCATGGACAACAAGTTCATCTACGACGGCGTCCCCGGCACCCATCAGTGGTACGACGGCACTCCGCACCCCTGGGAATTCAAGCGCGTCTGGCACCTGGAGCCGTCTCTCACCGATCCCGACACGGTCTACGCCGGAATTGAGGACGCGGCCATCTTCAAGACGACCGACGGCGGCAAATCCTGGAACGAATTGGCGGGACTGCGCGGCCATGGCTCGGGTCCCCACTGGCAGCCCGGCGCCGGCGGCATGTGCCTGCACACCATTCTGCTGGATCCCAACAATCCGTCGCGGATGTTCATCGCTATCTCGGCGGCCGGAGCCTTCCGCACCGACGACGGCGGAGCCACCTGGAAGCCCATCAATCAGGGCCTCCATTCGCCGCACATCCCCGACCCGAAGGCCGAAGTGGGCCACTGCGTCCACCGCATCGCCATGCACCGCGACAATCCCGACACCCTGTTCATGCAGAAGCATTGGGACGTGATGCGCAGCGATGACGCGGGCGACACCTGGCGCGAAGTTAGCGGCAATCTGCCCACCGATTTCGGCTTCGTCATCGACGTCCACACTCACCAGCCGGAGACCATCTACGTGGTCCCGATCAAGAGCGATAGCGAGCATTATCCGCTGGAAGGCAAACTGAGCGTTTACCGCAGCAAGACCGGCGGCAACGAGTGGGAGCCCCTCACCAAAGGACTGCCGCAGAGCAACTGCTACGTGAACGTGCTGCGCGACGCCATGGCGGTGGATTCCTGCGATTCCTGCGGCATCTACTTCGGCACCACCGGCGGCCAGGTCTACGCGTCGAGCGATAGCGGCGATAGTTGGGCGCCCATCGTGCACGACCTGCCGGCGGTGCTATCCGTCGAGGTCCAGACGCTGTCATGATCCACGTGATACTTCCCGCGCACCTGCGGATTCTGGCCAAGGTGAACGGCGAGGTGGATCTCGAAATCGAGGGACCGGTCACCCAGCGGTCGGTCCTCGATGCTCTCGAAGCCCGTTATCCGGCGCTGAGCGGAACGCTCCGCGACCACGTGACCCTGCAGCGCCGCGCCTTCGTGAGATTCTTCGCCTGCGAGCAGGATCTCTCCCACGAATCGCCGGATGCGCCGCTGCCCGATGCGGTAGCTAAAGGCGTCGAGCCTTTCCTGATCGTAGGAGCAATCGCCGGCGGGTAGTAGGGCCGGCGTTCCGATCAATTTCCCAACGCCTGATAAACTGCCGTTGAGAATTTGGGCTGGATGTCCGTGCCGTTGGGGATCATTTGGATCATCAGGACGATCACCAGGTGGCTCTGGGGATCCACTTGATAGGTGGTTCCGTAGGCGCCGCCCCAGCCGAAGGCGCCTACTCCGGCCATGCCGCTGGCGCCGTAACGGTCCACGGTCTCAAAGCCCAGACCGAAGCCTAGTCCCGTAGTCGAATGCAGGGTTCCGGACTGATTCGTGGTCATCAGCGCCACCGTGCGCGGACTCAGAATGCGTACCCCATCGAGCGCGCCGCCATTGCGGATCATCTCCAGGAAGCGCGCGTAATCGTGGGCCGTCGAGGTGAGCCCCGCGCCTCCCGCGAAGCTCTTGCGCGGACCTTCGACGTAGTGGCCCTGTCCCTTGGAACCTTCCGGAGCCCGCACGATCGCGCCATCCGGACCGGTCCCGTAGACGGTCGCCAGGCGATCTTTCTCGGCCGGCGGAACATAGAAGCGCGTGTCCTTCAGGCCCAGCGGACCGGTAATGCGGGTGCGGATGAACTCGTCCAGCGGCATCCCCGACGCCTTCTCCACTACGCAGCCCAGGATGTCCGTGTTGTAGCCGTAAACGAACGCCTCGCCGGGCTGTGATACGAAGGGCAGCGTGCCCAGGCGCTCCATGCTCACGCAGATGGGCTCGTCCTTATCGGCGGTGTACCAGCCGAAGCCGGCGGCCGGTCCCAGGCCCTTGGCGGCATACGCGTCGCGCACCAGCGGTTCGGTGCCGTACGAGATTCCGGCGGTATGCGTCAACAGGTCCTTGATAGTGATGGCGCGCCGGGCCGGTACGGTCTTCATGCCGGAATCGTCGCGCACCGCGACGGTGGTATGAGCGAAGGTGGGGATGAAGTGGCTCACCGGCTCGTCCAGCCCAATTTTGCCTTCTTCATACAGCGCCAGCACGGCGGTGCTGGTGAAAGCCTTGGTCTGGGACGCGATGCGGAAGAGCGCGCCGGCAGTCATCTTGCGTTTGGCTTCCACGTCGCTCCAACCGAAGGCATGCTCGTACGCCGGTTTGCCGTCCTTCAGCACCAGGGCGACGGCTCCGGCGATCTTCTTCTGGTCGGTGTACTGCTGGAGCAGATGGTCAATGCGCGCCAGCCGCTCGGGGCTGGCCGCGGGCTGCGCCAGAACCAGCGAGGCCAGGCCAAAAAGGGCAAAAATGAGGCGTTTCATAAGCTGAAGGGCGATCCTATCATGGATTGCGCTGCGGAGTCGGAAGGTCCTCGGGTGTCAGGATGCGCGCGCTCATCCAGCCCGCGTCGATGAACTTGCGAGGCGACGGCGTGATGACCACCTTATAGCTGGTATCGTCGAGCGGCGGCTGCGGATCGCTGCCGCTTTGCGGGTACACCAGCGCCAGGTATTTCAGGATGGCGTAGATGTCGCCGTCCTCCGGTTGACGAAGATCGAAGCCGTTGGAGCGGAAATAAATGGAAGCGCCCTGCGTGCTCAGACGCCATGCCAGAAAGGCGCAACACTCGAGGGCATATTCGAACCAGGGATCGAGGTCGTGGGATACGTCCCGATCCAGGAACAGCTCGACGGTCTGCTCCTGCTCCCTGGCGAATTCGCGGACCTGCAAGCTGCCCACGTGCGCCGACGCTTTCCAATCCACATGGCGCGCGCTCTCGAAGGCCTCGTACGGACGGATGCGGTAAAAGTCGCGCCCCAAGCCGCGATAGTGGGTCTCGATCTCGCCCGAGATGCCCATCAACAGGTCCTCGAAGCCGGGCTGCGGATCGATGGACGGGTAGACGATCATGTCGCGACGCAGGGTCACGCGCGCCTGCTTCTCCAGGAAGCCGAACGGGAAGGACGTGGAGAAGGCGAAGCTGTTCTGCCGGTACGCGCCGCGCGCGGGGAAGCGCACTTCCACCGTCTCTTCCAGATGGGCGTTTCCGGCGATCAGTGGGAAATAGACGTCCGATTGCAGCGTCGGGCTGGCCGGGTCGCGGATGCCTTCCACGCGGATGGAGAAGGACGGCATCAGCCATTTCTGGTTGTGTACGAAGAGCTTGCCGGGTACCGCGCGGCGCGCCGAGACGTGCTCCGGCACTTGAAAATCCAATTCCAGGGCGGCCAGGCAGAGGCGGCTGACGAAACCGGAGACCAGCAGTGTGGACAGCATCGCAGCCACAATCAGGAAGAGCAGATTGTTGGCCGACACCACCGCGCCCACGCCCACCACCACGATGGCGAACGTGAACAGGGCGCCGCCGCGCGTGATCTTATACCGGATGCGCCGGGCGATCAGGCTGCGAAGCTGTTCCCACTTTCCGCGCACTTCACCCGTTAGTCTACAACCTTGCCGTCAGTATCGAAGACCGTGATCTTGCCGTACTTCTCCAGCACGGACTTGATCTTGGCGGCATCGCCCACGGCCACAATCTGGATGTTATCCAGCGAGAGGTACTTGGCGGCCACGCGCTGCACCTCTTCGGAAGTTACCGCGGCTATCTTCGCCGGATAGGTGTCCCAATAGTCGAGGGGCAAGCCGTAAGCTTTGCGGGTGAGCGCCAGATTGAGCAGCGTGGAGGGGCTCTCCAGCGACATGGCGAAGCCGGCCACCACCGCGCGCTTCTTCTCTTCCAGCTCGGCGGCGGGCACTTTCTCTTCGCGGATGCGGCGGAATTCGTTGAAGAACTCGCGCATGGAGCCTTCCGTCACGTCCGTGCGGACTTCGGCATTGGCCCGCCAGGGGCCGGGAAACACGCTCGAAGTGAAGCTGCTATAGGCGCCGTAAGTGTAGCCTTTATCCTCGCGGAGATTGTTGAACAGGCGGGCCGTGCTGCCGGCGCCGAGCACCTGATTCATCACCACGAAGGCCGGATAGTCGGGGCTGGTGCGATTGATGGCGATGTTGCCCATGAGCAGGTTGGTCTGCACCGAACCGGGGCGATTCACCAGCAGAACCCGGGGACCGGCCGCGGGAGTCGGGTCGGCCGGCAGTTTGGGAGTCCATTCCGTCTTCTTCCAGCCGCCCAGTGCAGCCTTCAGCTTGGCCATGATTTCGGCCGGCGTCACGTCGCCCACTACGCCGACAATGGCATTCTGCGGAACGTAGTGCTCCGCCCAGAATTTCTTCATGGCGTCGGGCGTGATGGCTTCCACTGAGGCCGCCGTGGGGGAAACCGTGGCTGCCGGAAATTCGCCGTAGACGGCTTTGCTGAAGCGCTCAGCGGCGAGGAACGTGGGCGAGGTCCGCTGCTGGCGCAGAGCCACCAACTGACGCTGCTTGAGCTTGGTCCATTCGTCGGCGGGAAAGGAGGGGTGCAGCAGGATGTCGGTGCCCAGGGCAAACCAATCGTTGAAATTGTCGGTCAGGCCGGACATGAAGACGTCGCCGAACTGCGAATCGGTGGAGGCGCTGGCGCCCACCGAGGCAGCCAGGCGGTCCGACTCCTCCGCGATCTGTTTGCTGGAGCGCGTGGCCGTGCCTTCGCGCATCATCTGCGCGGTGACGCCGGCCAGTCCGGTCATGCCGGACGGGTCGAACAGGCCGCCGCTGCCGCGAATCTGCATGGTAATCGAGACCTGCGGCAAACGGTGATTCTCCAGAATCAGCACAGTCAAGCCGTTATCCAGATGCATTTCGACGGCATTGGGCAGCTTGACCTTGAGAACGTCCTTGGAGACCGGGGCTTTGTTCTTGAAGGCCTCTTTGGCAGCCTTGCTGGCAGCGGGCTGCGGCATTGGCGGGGTCTGCGCCCACGCCGCCAGGAAAGCAACCGGGATGAGACAAATCCAGAATTTTCGCATGTTCATGAACCTCTACTGAGCCTTCTTGGGGAGGGTGATGATCACCGTCCGGTTGTTTTCCGTGAGATACTTTTTGGCCACCCGCATCACGTCTGCTTTGGTGACGGCGATGGTCTTCTGGTACGTCTCGTTGACCATGTTGGTGTTTCCAAAGTTGACGGTGGCGTCCGCCAGTTCGATGGCGCGGTTGAGGCTGCTTTGGGCGTTAGCCACCTGGCTGCGGCGGGCGATCATGTGGACCTTTTCCATTTCCTCATCGGTCGCCGGCTCGGTCTGGATCTTGGCAACTTCGGCGTAGAGAGCCTTCTCCACGGCGGCGATGTCCTTGCCCGGACGCACCATGGCGCCTAGCTGTTCCAGTCCCGGACCGCGCTGGCTGTTGGCTCCGGCGAAAGCGTTCTGCGCCAGTTCCTGCTCCTTCACCAGATGCTGGTACATCCGGGAAGACTGGCCGGCGGACAGAATCTGGCTCATCACACGGAGAGCGTAGAAGTCGGCCGTATCGCCCGCGGGGATCTTGTAGACGATATCGATGCGGGGCAGTTGAGCGAAGGAATCCTCCAGGGTCTTGCGGCGCTCGGCAGTCTGGGCGGGCTCGGCCATATCTGGCTGCGGTGGCGCGGGCTGGGCGGGAATCTCGCCGAAGTACTTGTTCATCTTGGCCATCACTTCATCGCTCTTGAAATCGCCTACGATGGCCACAACCGCATTGTTGGGAGCGTAGTAGCGTTTGAAGAAGTCCTGCACATCCTGGAGACTGGCGGCGTTCAGATCTTCCATGGAGCCGATCACGGAGTGGCGATACGCGAAGTTGTCGTACGCTGTGCCGTTGACTGCTTCGAAGGTCTTGCCATAAGGCTGATTGTCCACCCGCAGGCGGCGCTCTTCCTGCACGGCGTTGCGCTGGTTATCCAGGTTGGCTTGGGTGACGGCGAGCGAGCGCATGCGGTCTGCCTCGAGGAACAGGCCAAGGTCCAACTGGTTGGCGGGGAGCGATTCGAAATAGAGCGTCCGATCTTCGTCGGTGGTGCCGTTGAGCGAGCCGCCGTTGGTGGAGATGAGCGTGGAATGCTCCGTTTTGGCCACGTTCTCCGAGCCCTGGAACATCATGTGTTCAAACAGGTGGGCGAAGCCGGTGCGGCCTTCCTTCTCATTGCGGGAACCCACGTTATAGGAGACCGCGATGGAGTAAGTCGGCGCGGAATGATCCTCCGACAGGATCACCGTCAGTCCATTCTTCAACTTGAATTGCTTGAAGGGGATGACCACTTCTTTGGTGGCGGCCAGGGCGGCAAACGCCAGCGCCAGTAACGCCGAAAATGCCAGGAATTTCTTCATGTTCACCTCAAACTGCTTCATGATAACGCGATACACTTCTCCGATTTGACGCGCAGCCCGGTCTTCCGTTTGGCCGGAAGCGGACAGGCCCGTTCCAGGTTCGGACAGTGGAAGGATGGAGGAATACCGGCGGCAATTGCAGAGCCGATGTAATTGAGACGGTTCGTCGCGTGCTGTGGGGTACGGCCATGGACACACTCCGCCAGGACCTTACCTATGCCGTCCGCGTGCTGATGCGGAAGCCGGGATTCACTACGATTGCGGTCTTCACGCTGGCGCTGGGGATTGCAGCCAATACCGCCATCTTCAGCCTGGTCAACGGCGTACTGCTGCAGCCGCTCCCCTACCCGCATGCCGAGAGGCTGGTCAACCTCTGGACCATCTACCCGGAGAGCCACGGCCAGCAGGACATCTACTCTCCGGCCAATTTCCTGGATGTTCAGGCACGTACACAATCGCTGGAGGCGGTGGGCGCGTACACCGAAGCCAGTTTCACCCTGAGCGGGGCGGGCCAGCCGGAGTTCTTCCCCGGGATCAAGATGTCGGCCTCCACCAGCCGGGTGCTGGGGATCGCGCCGCAACTGGGCCGTTGGTTCACGCAGCAGGAGGACGACGGCGGACAGGCGGTGGCCGTGCTGAGTGACTCGTTGTGGAGGAACCGCTTCGGCGCGGACCCGAACATCCTGGGCCGAAAGCTGGACCTGAGCGGACAACCGTACACCGTAGTAGGCGTGCTGCCTCCGCAAGCGGGCTACCCGTCGATGCTCACCCAGATCTATGCGCCCATCAGCTTCGATGCGGAGGACCGGGCAAGCCGCGGCAGCATCTTCCTGAACGCCATTGCCCGAATGCGGCCGGGCGTCTCGCTGGCGAAGGCGCGGGCCGAGCTGCGCACTCTGGCCGCCGGAATTCCGATGGCCGGACTGCATATGGGCGCCGACTCTCTGCAGCAGAGCCTGGTGGGCAACGTCCGCGACATGCTGATCGTCTTGTGGGCGGCGGTGGCCTTCATGCTGGCGGTGGGCTGCGCCAACGTGGCGAACCTGATGCTGGCGCATGCGGCCGGGCGGCAGCGCGAGTTTGCCGTGCGCCGTTCGCTGGGCGCCAGTGACGGCCGGCTCGTCCGCCAGTTGTTGACTGAGAGCCTGGTGTTGGCGCTGGCAGGCGGAATCTGCGGCCTCGCGGTAGCGGCTTTGGCTGTGCCGGCGATGGCGGCGCAATTGCCGGCCGGCTTCCCGCGAATCCGCGAGATCGGCATGGACGGCGAGGTGTTGTGGTTCACCTTCGGCATGTCCTTGCTCACGGGCGTGTTGTTCGGACTGGCTCCGGCGGCTGGATCTGCGCGGCGCGATCTGGCACAGGCGATTCGCGAGGGTGGAAACCGCGGCGGCAGCGGTGTGGCGCATAAGCGGGCGGGGCGATTGCTGGTGGTGGCCGAGATCGCGGCGGTGCTGGTGCTGATGGTGGGCGCCGGGCTGGTGCTGCGCAGTCTGATCCGGTTGAGCAGCGTGAATCCGGGCTTCCAGCCGCACGGGGTGGTGGCCTGGCAGATGAATCTGCCATCCTCGCGCTACCCGGATCCGCCGGCGCAGCGCGCCTTCTATCGCCGGGTGCTGGAGCAGGTGCGCAGCCTGCCGGGAGTGGAGAGCGCCAGTCTGGTACAGCCGCTGCCTTTCGGTCCGGTGGACCTGGTGAACGATGGCGGCTTTGCCATTGCCGGCAGGCCGATTCCCGTGCCGGGGCAGCGGCCGCAATCGCTCATTGCGCGGGCCGCGCCGGAGTACTTCGCCACCATGAAGATTCCCCTGCTGCGCGGACGCATCTTCGGCGCCCAGGAGACTGCCGGCGCGCCTCCTGAAGTGATGATCTCCGAGACCCTGGCGCGGCGCTACTTCGAGGGTCAGGACGCCGTGGGGCAGCACCTGCTGCTGGGGCGAAACCAGCTCTCCGTAGAGATTGCGGGCGTGGTGGGAGACGTGAAGCACAACAACCTGCGCAACGACATCCGTCCCGAACTGTATCTGCCATTGATGCGGCTGACGCCGGGCGCAGCCGGACTGGTGGTGCGGACGGCCGGCGATCCTGGAGCTTTGCTGCCTTCCCTGCAGCGGCGGGTCTGGTCGGTGGACAACTCGATTGCGGCCAATCTGTCGGGTCCGGTGGATCGCTTCCTGTATGCGTCGCTGGCTCCCGCGCGCGTGGCGACGGTGCTGCTGGCGGGATTCGCCGCGATCACTCTGATCCTGGGACTGATCGGCGTTTATGGCGTGCTGTCTTACGTGGTCCGGCAGCGGACCCGCGAAATCGGCATTCGCCTGGCGCTGGGCGCGGCGCCATCCGGCGTGCTACGCATGGTGCTGGGCGAGGCGCTCGGCATGTCGGTAGCAGGAGTGGTGGTGGGCACCGGACTCGCACTGGTGTTGACGCGATATCTGGATTCGCTGCTCTTTAGGGTAAGCGGCTGGGACCCCCTGACCTACGCCGCGGCCGCTCTGACGGTCCCCTGCGCCGCACTGTTGGCGGCCTACCAGCCCGCCCGCCGAGCCACGCGGATTGATCCGGCGCTCTCGCTGCGGGCGGAGGGGTGAGAAGAAGGAGGCAGGAGACAGAGAAGACAGGAGACAGGAGCCGGCCCCCGTGGTGTACGGGACGACTTCTGACTCCTGTCTTCTGACTTCTGTCTTCTGACTTCTGTCTTCTTCTACTTCAGGATGCTGTACATGTTCGAGAAGTCGTCCGTCCAGGGGCGGAAACCGGACCTCGGACGGAGGAGTTTGGTCTTCTTGTTCAGTTCCGGATGTCGATCCAGGGTGGACTTGTCCATGATGAGCGTCCAACTGCAGGAGAAGCAGAGGAACTCGGAATCGTCGGCTTCGAATTGGTAGAGCATGGCGACTTTGCCGAGGGCCTCGGCTCCGCCGGCCATTACGGGCGCCAGGTTGAGGAAGCTGTTGGTGACGTTGACCGCCAGGATTCCGCCGGGCTTGAGGTGGCGGAAGTAGATGGCGAAGGCTTCTTTGGTGACCAGGTGGACCGGGACGGAATCGCCCGAAAAGGCGTCCATGACCAGGATGTCGAACTGCTGGCTGGACTCCGCATCCAGACTGAGGCGGCCATCGCCGAGAGCCACTTCGACCTTCGCGGGGGTATCGCGTAAATAGGAGAATTGGTGCTGGGCGATATCCAGGACCATGGGGTTGATCTCGTAGATGCGGATGGTGTCGCCGGCCTTGCCGTAAGCGGCCAGAGTGCCGCAGCCCAAGCCTAGAATGCCGATGCGGCGGGGGGCGCCTTCGAGCGACCGCATGGCGCGGCCGATGCCGGATTCCGGACAGAAGTAGGTGACGGGAAGGCGGCGATACTCGTCGCGCAGCATCTGCTCGCCGTGATTGATGGTGCCGTGGATGAGCGTGCGGTGGGCGTCCTCTTCCATGCGCGGATCGCCTTCCTCGGCGACGCGGAGCTGGCCGTAGAAATTGCGGTCCACCACGCGATAGCCGCTGACCATCACTTTGATGAGATAGCCCATACACCAGACGTAGCCGCCGAAAGCGACCACCAGGATGGCGGCTCCGGCAAAGCGCGGGACTCGCGGCATGTGCCACAGGTCGCGGGCGAAGGCCAGGAAGGTGACCGCCGCGCAGAATGCCAGACCGGCCGGAAATTCGTAATAGCCGCGGAAGAGGTTGGGGGCCACCAGACCGACGAAGACTCCGCCGAAGGCTCCGCCGAGCGAGATGGTGACGTAAAAGCCGGTGAGGTAGCGCGGGTGCGGCTTCAGACGGGAGAGTTCGCCGTGACAGACCATGCAGCAAATCAACAGGGCGAGGCCGAAGAGAGCGATCACCAGGCGGATTTGCATGTCCTTGTGGTTCCACCAGAGGCGATAGCCCATGAAGGCAAGGGCAAGGAAGAGCAGCGGCACGAAGACGCCGCGGCGGTAGAAGCGGGTGGATTCGAAAGACAGGATAAAGCTGAGCAGGTAAACGCTGAGCGGCAGGAGCCAGAGGAAGGGGATGGCGGCGACATCCTGGGTGAGGTGGTTGGTGACCGTCAGTAGCAGGACCGAAGCAGCGGCGGCGAGGCCGAGCCAGAGCAGGCGCATGGCGGGCCGGGGTTGGGGTTCGGGGACGTGGTCCACGGCGGTTTGCGCGGCGGGCGCGGCCATGGGGTGGAGGCTGGAGCGCCAAGCGGTGAGTGCGCAGACGGCGGCGAAGCAGACGTAGGCGGCGGACCATACCCAGGCCTGAGTCCTGGTAGACAGGTTCGGTTCCACCAGGAGCGGGTAGCTGAGCAGGGCCAGCATGGAGGCGAAGTTGGAGAGGGCGAAGAGGCGGTACGGCAAGCCGTCCTTATGGTTGCGGGCGTACCAGGCCTGCAGCAGCGGGCTGGTGGAGGACAGCAGGAAGTAGGGGAGTCCCACGGTGAGACCGAGCAACGCCAAGATGCGGAGCGAGGGCTGGCCGACGGCGGCATGCCGCCAGGACGGGTTGGGAATGATGGGCAGGGCGGCGAGACTCAGCGCCAGCACCGCGATGTGGAGCATAGCCTGTTTCCGGGCGGATAGCCTCTGGTGCAGCCAATGGGCATAGGCATAACCGAGTAGCAGGATGGCCTGGAAGAACAGCATGCAGGTGCTCCACACGGCCGAGGAACCCCCAAACCAGGGAAGAATCGCCTTGGCAATGATGGGCTGTACCGCAAACAAGAGAAAGGCCGAAAGCGAAATGGTAAGGGCGTAGAAGAGCATTTTTGTTAATCCTCTACGCTACCTGAATTTCGGGCGCGTTTGTGGGAAATGTTATGGCTCGGGGTCAGGGGGTGGCATTAGACGAACGTTAATTAAAGACAACGTAGAGCCCTCTTCAGGGCGCATGTTAGGGTTTTGAACACATTGGGAGGGTTGTCCCCACCCGTTGAGGTGAAGGTATGAAATTGCGAGCCTCGTTGAAGACTCAGGCGTTTGTGCTGTCGGTTGGGCCCATGTGCGTGGTGGTCGGCCTGGCGGTAATGGCCCTGCGAACTGCCGGAACGTTTGCCACGGTAGCCGGAGTGGGAGCGTTTGGCGCTCTGCTGGCGGCGGTGTGCGCGCTGGTCACGTCGCGGTCGCTCTCCAAACCGGTGGGTGCGCTGGTTGAAGAGTTGCGCGTGGGAGAGGACGGCAGCCAGTTTCCCCAAGAGATTTCGGCCGGCGATTCGATGCTGGAACTGGAGTGCCTGACGGACGCTTACAATAGCGTGGCCCGGGAGGCGCGGCGGGCGTTCGACAACCTGGAGAAGGCCACAGCGGCCGCTCAGACTGCCAATCAGGCTAAGACCGAATTCATGTGCAACGCCAGCCACCAATTGCGCACTTCCATAAGCGGCGTGATCGGCATGACCGAACTGCTGCTGGACACGGGGCTGACCGAAGAGCAGCACGAGTACGCGTTGACGGTGCACGGCGCATCCACCGGCCTGATCAAGGTGATCGAAGACGTTCTGGACTTCTCCCGTCTCGAAAACGACATGATCGTGATCAAGCCGGAGCCTTTCGATTTGCGGCAGACGGTACACGAGGTGGTGCGACTGCTGGCGCCGCCGGCGGTGGCTAAGCAGATCGCGCTGGCATGGTCGTATCCCGACGAGGTGCGGTCGCGCTTCATCGGGGACGGTGGACGGATCCGGCAGGTGCTGACGATCCTGGCGGCGAACGCCGTGAAGTTCACGCCCGAGGGTCGGGTGGAAGTGGCGGTGGAAGTGACCGAGAGCGCCAGCCGCTCGGCGGTGGTGCAGATCTCGGTGAGCGATACGGGTATCGGCATTCCGGCGCATAAGGTGGACGCGATTTTCGGCGGACTGAAGCCGGAGGGTCGAGGCGGCCTGGGTCTGGGACTGGCGATTGTGCGGCGGATGGTGGAATTGATGGAAGGCCGGGTCTCCGCCGATAGCATGCCGGGCGCGGGCTCTACGTTCCGTGTGACGCTGCCTCTGGAGATGGACACGACAGCACCGGCCTCCACCGAACTGCTGCTGGTGGGCGTTCCGGCCGAACCGGGCCGTCGGCGCAGACGGACGGGGCCGCCGGTTCCCATGGTCGCGCGGTAGCCAGGCTAAAGCCGATCCCACCCAGGCGGTAGACTGGGGGGATCTTGGAAAAGGCGCCACAGGACGGATTGGTGCGGGGCTTCGGGTTGTTGGAAGCCACCGCGCTGAACATGAGCAACATGATTGGCGTGGGACCGTTTATCACGATCCCGCTGATCATTGCGTCGATGGGTGGACCCCAGTGCATGCTGGGGTGGGTGTTGGGCGCGGCGCTGGCGCTTTGCGACGGGCTGGTCTGGAGCGAACTGGCGGCGGCGATGCCGGGCACCGGAGGAACGTACCTCTACCTGCAAGAGGCGTTCCGCAAGACGGGTCTGCGGGAGATTCTTCCCTTCCTTTTCATCTGGCAATTCATCTTTAGCGGTCCTCTGGAGATCGCGTCGGGATACATCGGCTTCTCGCAATATGCCGGATATTTCTGGCGCGGCATGGGGCCGTGGCAGAGTCGCGGCCTCAGCATGGCGGTGGGAGCGCTGGTGATTGTGCTGCTCTACCGGCGCGTGACTGCGGTGGGTCGCCTGGCCGTGGTGCTTTGGGTGGGCGTGCTTGCCACGGTGTTGTGGATCATCGCGGCGGGCATGATGCACTTCCAGGCACGCGTGGCCTTCGATTTTCCGCCGCACGCCTTCACGTTTTCCATAGGGTTTGTGAGCGGACTGGGGTCGGCCATGCTGATCGCCATGTACGACTTCATGGGTTATTACGACATCTGCTACGTAGGCGGAGAGGTGCGCAATCCGGCGCGCGTGATTCCGCGATCGATTCTGTATTCGGTGCTGGGCGTGGCGGCGATTTATGCGCTGATGAACCTGAGCATCATCGGCGTGGTGCCGTGGCGGGAAGCCGTGAAATCGAAATTCATCGCAGCGGAGTTCATGGAGAAGCTGTACGGGACGGGCGCGGCGTCGGCTGTCACGGTGCTGGTGCTGTGGACGGCGTTTGCGAGCGTGTTCGCGCTGCTATTGGGGTATAGCCGCATTCCATACGCAGCGGCGGTGAACGGCCACTTCTTTTCGGCCTTCGGACGGCTGCACCCGAGCGGCAAGTTTCCGCACGTTTCGCTGCTGGTGATGGGGCTGCTTTCGATGGCCGCCTCGCTGTGGAATCTGGACGTGGTGATTTCGGCGCTGCTGACCTCGCGCATTCTGATTCAGTTTATGGGTCAGGTGCTGGCGCTGCGGTATTTGCGGAAGTACCGGCCGGATGTGCCGCGGCCGTTCCGGATGTGGTTGTATCCGCTGCCCAGCGTGGTGGCGTTTGTGGGGTGGGCATACATCTTTCTAACGTCGGGATGGATGTTCGCGGCGTTTGGCGTGGGGACCTTGGGATTGGGAGTGGCGGCGTTCGGGGTTTGGAAGAGGAGTCACGGGAATGCGATTTAGAACGGGCGGCATCGCGCTGCTGTTGGCGCTAGCAGCGGCCGGGCAGGATTACACCACCTGGCGCGACTATGGCGGGAGTAGCGATTCGGCGCAGTACTCGGCGCTGAAGCAGATCAATCAAGCGAATGTGAACAAGCTGGAGATCGCGTGGAGCTACCTGACTGGCGACAGCGGCAAGTATTCGTTCAATCCGCTAATGGTGGACGGAGTGCTGTATGTGCTGGCGAAGCAGAACTCGATTGTGGCGCTGGATGCGGCCACGGGAAAAGAGATCTGGATTCATACGCCGGAGCCGCGGCCTTCGATCATCACCAATCGCGGAATCAACTATTGGGAAAGCAAGGACCGTCGTGACCGGCGGCTCCTGTTCAGCGCGGACCATGTGCTGCAGGCGTTGGACGCGCGGACCGGGAAGCCGATCCTGACGTTCGGGACCAACGGCCGCGTGGACTTGAAGGAAGGGCTGGGGCGGGATCCGAAGACGCTGACGCTGGTGCAATCCACGACGCCGGGCCGGGTATTCGAGAATCTGCTGATTTTGGGATCGGCCACGAATCAGGGGTACGGGTCGGCGCCGGGCGATATACGGGCTTTCGATGTGCGGACCGGCAAGCTGGTCTGGACGTTCCACACGATTCCGCACCCGGGCGAATTCGGGTACGAGACGTGGCCGAAGGACGCGTGGAAGACCGTGGGCGGGGCGAACGTGTGGAGCGAGTTCTCGCTGGATGAAGCCCGCGGCATTGTGTATGCGCCCACTGCGAGCGCGAAGTACAACTTTTACGGCGTGGATCGCAGCGGGTCGAATCTGTTCGCCGATACGCTTCTGGCGCTGGATGCGCGCACGGGGAAGCGGCTGTGGCACTTCCAGATGGTGCACCACGACATCTGGGATTACGACGATGCGACGGCGCCGAAACTGCTGCGGGTGCGGCACGAGGGCAAGCTGGTGGACGCCGTGGCGCAAGTGGGCAAGCAGGGATTTCTGTTTGTGTTCGACCGGGTGACGGGCGCGCCTTTGTGGCCGATTGAAGAGCGTGCGGTGCCGAAGAGCGAGATGGCGGGCGAAGCGGCATGGCCGACGCAGCCGTTTCCCACCAAGCCGCCGCCGTTTGCGCGGCAGAAATTCACGGCCGATGATTTGAATCCGTACATCCCGGCGGAGGAGCGTGCGAAGTTTCGCGATCAGATATTGAGCGCGCGCAATGAGGGACTGTTCACGCCGCCGGGGACGCGTCCCACGATTCAGATGCCGGGAAACAACGGTGGGGCCAACTGGGGAGGCGCGGCGGTGGATCCGCTGGCCGGCATGCTGTTCGTGGTGTCGAAAGACCTGCCGGCGATTCTGAAGCTGGTGCCGGATCCTACGGGTCCTCCGGGTGCGCGGTATACCAGCGGCTTCGGCCTGGTGACGGCGTCGAACGGACTATCGCCGATCGGTCCGCCGTGGAGTTCGCTGACGGCGTACGATTTGAATCAGGGGACCATCAAGTGGAAGATCGCGCTGGGCGATGTGCCGGAACTGGCGGCGAAGGGCATCACCGGGACCGGGTCGCATTACCCGAAGGTGGGTCCCGTGGTGACGGCGGGAGGGCTGTTGTTCGCCGGGACGCGAGACCGGACGGTGCGCGCGTTCGACCCGGAGACGGGCAAGCCGCTGTGGGAGAAGACGGTGGACGAGGCGCTGGAAGGGATTCCGGCGGTGTATGAGGTGGGCGGGCGCGAGTTCATCGTGTTTTGCGCCTCGGCGCGGCCGGAACTGACGGCGACGACACGGCGGCTCTCGGGCGCGTACGTGGCCTTCGCACTGCCGGCGGGGAAATGAAGATGCCGCAATTTATTCCGAAGACGGACGAGTTAAAGGGCATGGAGCGCGATCTGCGATTCCATCCGTCGGTGGTGAGCGATCCGGGGGCTCTGACCCGGGAGCAGGTGGCGGGGTTCAATCGCGACGGGTACGTGATGCCGCTGCGGCTGTTCGATGCGGACGAGATGGCGGAGATCCGCCGGTACTTCGACGAGTTGCTGGCGAAGACGCTGGCGGCGGGCGGCAACAGTTATTCGATCAGCACGGCGCACCTGCGGTACGGGCGCGTGTGGGATCTGCTGACGGACTCGCGGATTGTGCGGTATGTGAAGGATCTGGTGGGGGAAGACGTGATCGGGTGGGGGTCGCACTTCTTCTGCAAGATGCCGGGCGACGGGAAGCGGGTCTCGTGGCATCAGGATGCGAGTTACTGGCCGCTGACGCCATCGAAGGCGGTGACCGCGTGGCTGGCGATTGACGATGCCAGCGTGGAGAACGCGTGTATGCGCTACATTCCGGGCACGCACCGGTTGGGCCACCTGACGTACACGCTGGGCGAAGACGACGATTCGAATGTCTTGAACCAGACGGTGACCGGGGCGGAGGAGTTCGGCGCGCCGGTGGACGTGGAGTTGCGGGCCGGAGAGATGTCGCTGCATAGCGACCTGCTGCTGCACGGGTCGGAGGCGAACCGGTCGGCGCGGAGGCGGTGCGGGTTGACGCTGCGGTACTGTCCGGCGGATGTGCGTGCGGGTCTGGGGTGGAATGCGAAGGGCGTGGTGGTGTCGGGGCAGGATGCGTCGGGTCATTGGGCGGATGCGGGGCGGCCGGAAGAGGATTGAAGTGCGGCGGGGCGCGGCCCTAATGTGGCGTGGGGATCCTGCCGATATAGTCCAGGTAAAGGACCTGAGACAACTATGTCGCTGTTCAAGACCCGCAGCGCCGCCGTTTACGGCATCGATGCCCACCTGATCGATGTTGAAGTCGACATATTTTCGTCAGGCTCGGCGCGCGACTCAGTGATGGTGGGAATGCCCGACACGGCGGTGCGCGAGAGCCGCGAGCGCATCAAAAGCGCGATGTTCAACTCGGGATTCGGCTATCCCAATAAGAGGATCACGATCAATCTGGCTCCGGCCAATGTACGCAAGGAAGGGGCGGGGTTCGACCTTCCGGTGGCGATGGGCATTCTGGGCGCGATGGGCGTGGTGCAGGGCTTGGACGAATGTCTGCTGATCGGCGAACTTTCGCTGGACGGCGCGATCCGGCCGGTGCGCGGGGCGCTCTCGGTGGCGGTGTGTGCGCTCGAGAAGGGTATCCCGAAGGTGATTGTGCCGGCGGAGAATGCGGCCGAGGCGGCGGTGGTTTCGGGAGTGCGCGTGTACGGGGCGCACAGTCTGGCCGAGGCAGTGGCGATGCTGGTGCGGCCGGAGGATTTTGAACCGGCGTCGGCGGGCAGCAACGGACATAGGCGTGAGGCGGGGTTGGACTTTCGGGACGTTCGTGGGCAGGCGACCGCCAAACGGGCTCTGGAGGTGGCGGCGGCCGGCGCTCACAATGTGTTGATGATTGGGCCGCCGGGCTCGGGGAAGACGATGCTGTCGAAGAGATTCGCGGGCATTCTACCGCCGCTGAGTTTCGAGGAAGCGATCGAGACCACGAAGATCCACAGCATTGCGGGACTGCGTCCGGGAGGCCAAGGTCTGATGGTGGAGCGGCCGTTTCGCGCGCCGCATCATACGATTTCGGATGCGGGACTGATCGGGGGCGGGTCGGGCATGCCGCGTCCGGGGGAAGTGAGTCTGGCGCACAACGGAGTGCTGTTCCTGGACGAATTCCCGGAGTTTCCGCGCGACGTGCTGGAGTTGCTACGTCAGCCGCTGGAAGACGGGAGCGTGACGATTGCCCGGGCGAATATGACGCTGAAGTTTCCCTCGACGCTGATTCTGGTAGCAGCGCTGAATCCGTGCCCGTGCACGTGAGAATGGCATCGCGGCAGAACGCAGAGTGCCGGTGACCGTTTGATTGAGGGGCAACCCGAACAATAGTTCGATAATCTACTGCGTTGATTGGGGATAAGGCCGACGCGGCTAGGCGCGTTTGGCATTGGCTGTCGCGTACATTGCGTCGATTGTGGCCAAGAACCGATTCGCTCGCGCAGCGTAATCGCCTGCCGGCACCCGTTCGCCTCGCTCCCACCTGGCCAGGGTGCCCGGGTCGACACCTATCCGACGAGCCGATTCCTTTTGGCTTATTCCAAGGATGGTGCGACCCTGGACTAGCCGCGGGCCCCAGCCGTCCGCCGGAGGAAGTGGGTTGTACCCAAGGAAGCGGATGACGGCGGGCACGTGTTCAAATTCGGGCTCCCCGCGGTTTTTTTCCCAGTTGGCGATACTTGATTTGCAGACGCCTATCTGTTGAGCCACCTGCTTCTGCAACAACTTCAACACCAAGCGTCGCCGACGCAGGTGATCGCCCAGCGTGATCAGTTGTTCAGGTGGTTGGTTGTGCACGTTGAGGCGGTGGAAGCGCGGCACTTCCAGGGCCGCTGATTCGGCGGGTTCGCTAAACCGATACGTGATCACCAGTTCGCTTTGCTGAACCCCCCATTTTTCCACCGTGTTGGCCTGAATGCTCTCTACCAGGCTCTCCACGATCCGATGCTTGTGTTCTGGAGCTATCGAGCCGTCCAGGCGTTTATGGAGCCTCGCAAGCAGTTCCTCGACCGACCGTATTTGCGCCGCCTCATCTACCGCTGATAGCGCGCGGGACCGCAATTCAATTTCGGCTTGCAGCGCGCCGGACTCCGCGTTGATCACGTCGAGTTGCTGGTCCAAAGTCGCGTCGTCGATGCGGCCGCGCCGGAACAGCCCCAACACCCGATCCCGCTCGGCGGTCTTCTCTGAAAGGCGTCCCAGGAAACTCTCCAACTCTTTCTGCTTACGCGGTTGATCAGAGTTTTGCTGCGCTAGACGCTCCCTCAGTTTCCCTATGATCTCGACTGGGTTCCGCAAGAACGACTCGATGTCCGCCCACACTAAACACTCGACGTAATCGCCGTTAAGGCTCTTTGCCGAGCACTTGCGCCCCGTCCGCCCGTAAATGCAACGTGCCTGTGCCCGTCCATTGCATCGGTAGTAGTGACCTTCACCGGGTGCGTTCTTTTGCCAGCCGGAAAATGTCAAACCGCAGAGACCGCATTTGATCAGGCCGCGGAGCAAGTACGGATCTTTCCGTTTGCGAAAGGGGATGACGCGGTTCGACCGCAGAACCTCCTGGGCGGTTTGCCACTGCATTTCAGAAACGATGGCGGGAACGGGCCGAGCGATGGGCATCCGGCCACTCTTAGACCGTTTACCAAACAGGTGCTCACCCATGTACGTCCGGTTGACGATCATGTTCCGGATGTAGCCGGGGCGCCAAACTGAGGCCACCCGGCGCGCCCGTCTGCCGGGTTTAACTTTGGCATTCTCCACCGAACCGCAGGGTACGCAGATCCGGTTTAGATGGTCTGCGATCCTCTGACAGGATTGGCGCTCGTCGGCACTCATTCTGTAGATTGTGCGCACGACGTCGGCTTCGCTGACGTCTAGGCCGGGAATTGGATCGTTGTTAACGGCGATTCGTAGCTGGCCGCGTTCGCCCTTTTTGACGTAGCCATAGGGAACGATGCCGCCAAGCCAAACCCCAGCCTCCGCCTTCCGATTCGTTCCGGCGACCGACCGTTCCCGGATTACATCGCGTTCATGGGCAGCGAAGCCCGATAAGAGCGTGAGCATCAACCGGCCAGTAGCCGATGAGGTGTCGAACTCCTCCGTCATACTCTTGACGCGAACACCACATTTTTCAAATTCGGCAACCGCATTCAGAATCAGCCGCGTGTCCCTACCGAGCCGGTCTAGCCGATAGACCAGGATTTGATCAAAGTGCTTGCCTCGCGCATCTCTAAGCAGATCAATGCCCGCAGGCCGGCGATCAATCGGTATCGTGCCGGTGACGCCATCGTCCGCATAGACCCGGAAGACGTTGTGCTGGTGAAGAGCGCAGAATCGGTCGGCAAACTCCCGCTGCGTGACGATAGATTGGCGTTCCCGCTGTTCCTCAGTCGAGACTCGGACGTACACGGCTACGGCCATGGCGACACCATTTATCACTCCGCTTTAGTTGAAACGCAAGGCGCTTCTCTGCCGTCTGTCTGGCACGATCCGGCGCCACCCTCTGGGGCTTCCGAGAGAAGCTGGCACAGCACTTCGACTAGGCACTCCAGCCCCGCATCGTCAGCATGATAGATTCGATTGATCATGACTGGTTCTCGAAAAACCAGAGTTCCCACTATTCCTGGAATAGCGGTTAATCGGTTTATACTATTCGTCGGATAGAGATGTGTACTAAGTACAAATGCAGCTCAGCAGTTCACCGTGTTGACTGCCGCTCGAATTGCCCTTTAGCGGGGATGGGGGTGTGGGGCAAGGGGACGGCGTTTGAGT
>DASZMZ010000364.1:0-31289 GCA_035551455.1 Candidatus Sulfopaludibacter sp. | reverse complement strand
CGGCCAACCCCAGCGCCCCCAAAAAACTTCTCAACCGAATTCAAGCGTGGAGTGGAAATCCTGTGGAGGATTTTCCAAGCTCGGCAAGGTTTCCTCTTGACGGATAGACTCAGAAGTCTTACGGGCGCGGCTCCGATTGGTGTACTCGTAGGCTAGGATTGCTTCGATTGGCCGCTATTTCGCGGCGTGGATTCACGTTGCCCCTGGCGTACTCCTACGGTAGGATTGCTTCGATTGGCGTGCTTCGCGGTACAATTTAGGACTGTAGAGTCTTATATGGTGGCACAACGTCCCGCGCTTCACGAGATCGAAGAGTTTCTGGAACGGAAGCGCTTCGCAGCGGTCGGTGTATCGCGCAATCCGAAGGATTTCAGCCGGTCGCTGTTCGGCGAACTGCGCCGGCGCGGCTACGACGTGGTGCCGGTGAATCCGAAGGCGTCGACGATCGACGATGTGCCGTGCTTCGCGCGGCTGCAGGACATCCACCCGCCGGTGGAAGCAGCGCTGCTGCTAACTTCGCCCGAGGTGTCCGGCGAAGTGGCCGAAGACTGCGCGCAGGCCGGCATTCGCCAGGTATGGATGTACCGCGCCACGGGCGCCGGCGCCGTCAGCTTGCGAGCGGTGGTGGCATGCCAGTTGAACGGGATCGACGTGATCGCGGGCGAGTGCCCGTATATGTTCCTGGAGCATCCCGGCTTCCCGCACGGCTTGCACCGCGTGTGTAAGAAGTTGATGGGCAGCCTGCCGCGTTGAGATAGTCTCGGCTATTGCTCCGGAGATTGGGAGCCGGTGGCGCGGAAGACGACTTTGAGAGCGTGTCTCCAGTCCATGGCCAAGCCAATTCTCTCCACCTCGATATCGGGGGAGAAAAAAGAGAGGAGGGTTTCGGTGGTGGGGTGGAACTCGAGCGAGGGAGACACGAGCAGCAATCTGGGCGGCTCTGGGCGCAACTGGACACCCGGGAAATAGCCGGCGGCGGGAAACTCGCCGCGATCCAGATGCCACTTGACGCGGACCCAGTAATCCAGCGCCTGCATGGGGAGATGCAGGTCGGCGGAGGCTTTCAATTCGACCACCGTGAGGCGGCCGGAGTAGTCCACGGCGAGCAGGTCCATGACGCCACGCTCACCGGCCGCGAAGGCCGGGACCTGTCCGTAGACGGGGTCGCGCGCGAGCGACGCATCGAGCGTCTCGATCTGTGCGCGGGACTGCGATTCGAGCCAGGCTTCGGGATACTGGCGATAGAGGGCATGCTCGCGATCGGCTAGCGGCGAGCGCGCGCGGTCCAACTCGGTGGCCAGGCTGACGATCTCGCCGAGGTGGTACTCGGAGGCGTTGTGGCGGTCGCGGATGCCGAACTTCAGATCGCTGCCAGTGCGTTCGGCGAACTCGATGCCTCGCACGCGGAGGCTGACGCGGCCATCGTGACGCGGGACCTGCTCGACGCCGGGGAGATGGGCGATTTCGTCCCAGCGGCCGGCGCCATCGGCGGTGGGACGGCGGCAGGGCTCGAGGCGCGAATCGACATTGCCGTGATCGCGCGGGTCGGCGGCGACAACGTAGTCTTCGGCGGTGTACGTGAAGAGTTGGTAGCGGGCCGCGGCGGGGTCGAGGCAGATGAGGCGGAGCGCTGTGGAGCGCGCGTGGCCGTCGGGCAGGTACAGCGCGAGGCCCTCGAGCGTGACGCGCCGTTCGCGCCGGCGGAGATAGGCCAGCCAGATGAGGCCGAAGCTGAGAATGGCGCCGGGGTCGCCATCGGGCGGACAGGCAATGGCGGCCCAGCCGTGCTGTCCGTGGCGGAGGAAGGCGCGCGGGAAGGCCGGCGAGAGGCTGAATTCCAGGTTGGGCTCGGCGCTGATTTCGGCCAGGGTCCACTCGGGAAACTGGCGGCGAAGGAAGAGGCGGAAGCGTTCGCGAAACACCAGGCGGGTGCTGCGGCGTCCCATCTCGGCGCCACTGCGTTTGGCCATGTCGAGCAGGAAGAGGCGGCCTTCGCGGCGGGCAAAGCGCTCCACGACGAGTTCCAGCCGCGAAGCGCCGGACTCGGCAATCGCGGTGACGCGGCGGGTGAGATTGCGCGTGCGGTCCCATGCCTGGAGGGTGAGGCGGCCGCCGCGGTCGTCCAGATTGATGTTATCGGGGGTGAGGGGAATGAGCTCTTCACCGGGTTCGAGCAGGGCGGGCTGTTTGGCGCTGCTGAGGAAAGCCTCAATGGCCGCGCGGATTTCCGCGGTGCTGCGACCGCCGGTCCGCAATGCGGGTGGCATGGGGAAACCGGATTATAGCGTGTGGCGGCTACTGGCCGAATTCCACGGCGCGCCGTTCCTTGCCGGAGGCGATGGCGATGATGGCCATCACGATGACGATTGCGGCGGTACTGGCCATGGCCACGGAGTAGCTGGTGTGCCGGGCGAGCACGGCTTCGAGGTACCCGACGCCGCTGGCGAGCAGGACGCCGGTCTGGTAGCCGAAGCCCGGGAGGAAGCCGCGCACCGCGTCTGGAGAGAGTTCGGCGAGATGAGCCGGGATGACGCCCCACGAGCCTTGCACCAGGAACTGCATGAAGAAGGCGCCGGCGATGAGCAGCGGAAAGGAGGGCGCAAATGCCCAGAGCGGAATGGCGAGCAGGCTGAGAGAGAGCGCGGTGATCATGGCGCGGCGACGGCCCACGCGGTCGCTCATCAGGCCGAAGAGTGTGCCTCCGAGGATGGCGCCGATCATGGAGATGCCGGTGAGCAGGGAGCGCGTGCCGACTCCGAAACCCCACTGGCGTTCGAGGAAGGTGGGGTACATATCCTGGCTGCCGTGGGCCACCAGATTCATGGCCATCATGAGCAGCGCGATGTAGACGAAGAGCTTCCAGTTGGCCAGCAGCGCGCGGCCCAGGTCGCCCCAATTGGCGTGGCGCGTCTTCTCCCAGACTTCGGATTCCTTCACGCGGACGCGGACGAAGAGCGCCAGCAGCGCGGGCAGACCGCCGAGGAAAAACAGCGGACGCCAGCCGACGCGGGGGAAGACGAAGAAATAGCAGATGGCCGCCAGAAGGTATCCGGTGGCGTAGCCCTGCTGGAGGAAGCCGGAAAGCAGGCCGCGCAACCGGGCGGGCACTTTCTCCATGGCCAGCGACGCGCCGACGCCCCATTCCCCGCCCATGCCAATGCCGAAGAGGCAGCGAAGAACGAGGAAGGTGGTGTAGCTGGGGGCCAGACCCGAGGCCACTTCGATCACCGAGTAGAAGACCAGGTCGAGCATGAGGGGCAGACGGCGGCCGTACCTGTCGGCCATGAGTCCGAAGAGGAAGGCGCCGACGGGGCGGAAGGCGAGCGTGGCGGTAATGGTGAGCGCCATCTGTGCGTCGGACTTGTGGAATTCGCGTCCGATGGAGGTGAGGCAGAAGACCACCAGGAAGAAATCGAAGGCGTCCAGAGTCCAGCCGAGATAGCCGGCGAGGAGCGCCGCGCGATGGTCGGTCTGGCCGGTCACGCCTTATGGGCCCAGTGCATGCCGATGCCGCCGAGGATGTACTTGTGGGCGTCGATCTGGCAATAGCCGGTTTTTTGCAGGAGGCGTGAAAATTCGTCAATCGAAACGAAGCTGCGGAGCGAATCGGGAATGTAGGTGTAGACGCGCGGTTGGCCGTGGAGCACGGTGCCCCAGAAAGCGCCTTGCGCGTAGAGATACCCGAGGTACAACTGACGCATCAAGGGATTCCCCGGCAGAAAAAAATCCAGACTGACCAGGAGGCCGCCGGGCCGGGTGACGCGTTCGATTTCGCGCACTGCCACGGCGAGGTTCGGAAAATTGCGCAGGCCGTAACCGACGAAGACGCAGTCGAAGGAATGGTCAGGGAAGGGGAGCGAGCCGGCGTCTCCGCAGACGGCGTGCTCGAGACCGCGCTGGCGGGCGAGTTGGAGCATACGCTCGGTGAGATCGACGGCGACGGCGCGGCTGCCGGGATAGCGCTGCTTGACGAGGAGAGAGAAATCGCCGGTGCCGGAGGCGAGATCGAGCACCACCGGCTGGTCCGGCAATTGGGCACGCTGGACGCCGAGGCGCTTCCAACGCTTGTCCATTCCGTAAGAGAAGGCGCGGGTGATGAAATCGTAACGCGGAGCCACTGTGGAAAACATGGCTCGCATCAGGCTGGAATTCTGCTGCTCAACCGGTTGGGGCAAGTCGAAATTGTACCACCGTGGAAACACGAAGGGCCGCCGAGTGAACGGCGGCCCTTGGGTAACGCTGGTCTTGAAGCGTGGTTTAGCGGCGCGTGCCGCGGGCGTTGGCGAGGCGTGGCAGATCGGCCACGGCACCGGCCGAAAAGGTTCCGAGAGGCGGCGCGAGGGACGTATCCACCATCTGCACCATGGCGTAGGCGGGCATGTCCTCGGCTTCCTTGAAGAAGGTGAGGCGAGAGAGCGTGCCATCGTAATCGACGCGGATCAGATCGCCGCCGCGCACCTGCTCCGTGGCGATGAGGTTGGACAGGGGATGCACCAGAGAGCGATCGATAGCCCTTTTGAGGTGGCGCGCGCCGTACTTCATGTCCGTGCCTTCACGGAGCAGGAACTCTTTGGCGGCATTGGTGAGTGAAAAGACGAACGGCGCACCCTTGGAGGAACTGAAGACGCGCTGCTGCACCATGTTCAGTTCGAGCACCAGGATCTTGCGGAGTTCGCATTCGCCGAGAGGACGAAAGACCACGGTCTTATCGATGCGGTTGATGAATTCCGGGGTGAACTTCTTGCGGGCGGCTTCCGCTCCGGCACGGCCCATCTTTTCCGCCACCTTATCGTCCAGAATCCCGGCGGCGCAATCGCGCTCGGCTTCTCCGGCGCCGAAACCGAGCGAAGGCCGGAGGATGCTGTTCATTTCGGATGCGCCCAAGTTGCTGGTCATGAAGATCAGCGTGTGCGAGAAATCCACGCGGCGATTGTCGCCGAGCGTGAGGGTGGCTTTATCGAGAATGCCGAGCAACAGGTTCCACAGTGCGTCGCTGGCCTTTTCGATTTCGTCGAACAGGACGAAGCTCAACTTGAACTTCTCGGTGTGATACTGATTCAGCGCTTCCTGGCTCAAAAGCGGATGCGTCTCGCGGTGTCCCAGATAGCCGGGAGGCGAGCCAATCAGTTTGGCGATTTCGTGGCTGTGCTGGAACTCAGCGCAATCGATCTTGATGACCGCGCGTGCGTCGCCCAGCAGACTCTCTGCCGTCGCTTCGACCATACGGGTTTTCCCCGAACCGGTGGGACCCAGGAAAAGAAAGTTCCCGATGGGCCTTCCGGGACTCGACATCCCCGCCAAATTGGTTTGATAAATGTTGATGATCTGCTGGATCGCCTCATCTTGCCCGACGATTCTCTTGCGCAGATCCGATTCCAACCTCTCGGCTTCAGAACCCGTCAAAGTTGGATCTAATTGCTTATTCAGCCGCCCCATGCTTCGCCCCCTCAATTTTGCTAGATCCATCAGGATCATTTCACTGTTGGTGAAGCAAGTGGAGTGCCAATTGAAAGTGGTGAGTGGGATCACTTTTTGGGACGCGAAGGACGCATTTCGACGGCGCTGATCATAGTGCGCTCCGGCATGGAGAGGACCATGGCAACGGTCTCCGCCACGTCATCCGGCGCGATCATCCAACTGGTGTCGCCGGAGCGCTTGGCGGAATCGCCGCCGAATTCGGTGTCCACGCTGCCGGGCATGATGGAACAGACGCGCACGTTGTCGTGGCGATGATCCAGCATCAACGCTTCGGTGAACTTATTGAGGCCGGCTTTGGATGCGTTGTAGCCCGCGCCGCCGGTGAAGGCGTTCTTGGCCGCGAGGCTGGAAATGTTGACGACGAACCCACCGTGCGTCCCAAAAAGGGCCAGCGCTTCATGCGTGCAGTAAAAGGCGCCGTTGAGATTGAGGTCGATATTTCTGCGCCATTCTTCCGGTGTCATCTCGCCGACTTTCTTAAAGACGCCCTCTCCGGCGTTGTTCACAAGAATGTCGAGTCCGCCCAATTGGTGAGACGCCGCACGAAAGAAGTCGCGGACCTGGGCATAGTCGGTGACGTCGGCGGCAAGTCCGAAGACACGGCCCAGCGCGGTCATCTGTTCCACGGCGCGGGCTACGGAAGTCGCAGTGCGGCCGCAGAAGGCCACGGCAGCGCCCTCGCGGAGCAGGCGCTCCACAACGGCGCGTCCGATGCCGCGCGTGCCGCCGGTAACGATTACTTTCTTTCCAGCCAGTCTGTCCATACTCGTCATCTTAAACCTCGCGTCCGGCCTCACCTGTTAAAATGAGTGCAACAATGGCCGGCGCGCCGACACCCTTTCAACGAATTCTGGAGAATCGACTTTCGCAACTGGCGGCAGAGACTGAAATGCTCTTCGCCGAGACTCGCGAGCGTGCGCGGCGCGAGTTCGCGGATCAGTTGAATCAGGCCGCTCGCCGGCTGTTTCAGGCGTCGGGCGCGGAAGAACTGGAGACGACGCTGGCTGCTGCTGCGGCTCCGTTCGCAGCCACCATCCTGGTATTTCGCGTGGATGGCGAGACGGCGCGGTCGTCGAAAATCGAGATCCCGCTGGCCTCGGCTGCCGCGTTGGCGGGCGCGATTCAGACGCGCGATCCGGTGATTGCCGCGGCCACTCCAGGTGAAGTCTCGACGCCGCTGATCGAGTTGCTGGGCCACGTTTCGGACGATCGCGCGTACGTGTTTCCGCTGGTCACCGGCGAATCGGTGCCGGCGCTGGTGTATGCCTGCGGCGCGGTACAGGGTCCGGCGCTGGAACTGTTGACGCAGATTGCGGCTGCCGCGTGGACGGCTGCGACTCCGCCGCCTGCGCCTGCTCCCACACTGGTGACGATCGTACCGCTGCCCGCCGCTCCGGCCGCGCCGCCCGTCGCCGAACCTGTTTCACCGTGGGACCGTCTGCCTTCGGAGGAACAGCAGGTGCATTTGCGGGCGCAGCGATGGGCGCGCGTTCGCATTGCGGAACTGCGTCTGCGGAAAAGCACCGCCGTGCAGGCCGGCCGTTCACACCGGAATTTGTACGAGGTTCTGAAGGATCCGGTGGATGCGGCGAGGGCGGAATTCCGCAAGACATTTTTTGCGGGATGTCCCAGCATGGTGGACTACCTGCACCTGGAACTGGTGCGCACTTTAGCTCATGACGATGCGGATCTGCTCGGCAACGATTATCCCGGCCCTCTGGTGTAGCGGCATTCTGCTGCTGTCGTGGGTGGGGCTGTCACCGGCCGCTCCTGCGCCGCAAGCCAAATCTGCCAGGAAAGCCGCGTCTCGAAAAAAGGCAGCGGCAGCGCCGGCGCCGGTGGTGCCGGGAGGACCGGCGACGCTCGCTTCACTGGTGCGCGCGTATCGACAGGCTCCCACGCCGGCGCATCGGTCCGCCGTGACGGCGTACGCCGCGGCGCATCCGAAAGAAGCGGCCTCGGCGCAGTTAGGGTTGGCCGTGGCGGCGTACGAGCAGAAGGATTTCCCGGGCGCTATCGCGGGCCTGCAAAAGCTCAAAAGCAAGTTTCCGCAGATTGCCGATTATGTGGGGTTCTACCTGGCCGCGTCGCGCGTGGAGGCCAACCAGATGGATGGGGTGGCGCGCGATCTGCTGCCCACGCGGTCCATGGAACTGCCTTCGCCGCTGGCGCCGCGAAGCTGGATTCTGGAAGCTCGCGCCTTACAGCCAACGCAGCCCGCCGACGCCGTGCGATTGCTGCGCGATCATTACGCCGCACTGCCACAGCCGGAGGGCGACCTCATTCTGGGCGACTGTTCGCAGGCTGCCGGAGACCCCGTGTCGGCCGCGCAATCCTATCAGCGGGTCTTCTACCAGTACACGACGGGGGATGCCGCCACGCGCTCGGCGGCGGCGCTGATCGCACTGAAGGACACGATGGGCGACAAGTATCCGCAGCCCTCGGCGGGTCAACTGCTGCGCCGGGGGGATCGCTACGCCGAGCAGCGCGACTACTTGCACGCGCGCGCCGCCTATCTGGAATTGCTGGACCGTCCGCCGTCGCTTGAGCGCGATCAGGCGCGGGTTCGCATCGGCGCGGCCGACTACTTCTCCGGGAGGACCGACGATTCGATCGCGTATTTGGCCGGTCTGGAAGTAGCGCCGTCGGAAGCCGACGCGGAACGGCTCTACTACCTGGAGGAAGGCTACCGGCACAAGGGCGAAGACGAGGAGATGCACGCCGCGCTGAAGAAGCTGTCGGAGAAACACGTGAATTCGCCGTGGCGTCTGAAGGCGCTGATCTCGGCCGCCAACCGGTATCTGGTGATCAACCGGCCGGACGATTACGTGCCGCTGTATAAGGAAGCGGCGAAGACTTTCGCCGGAGAATCCGTGGCGGGCACGGCGCACTGGAAGGTGACGTTCAATGCGTGGCTGCATGGCAAGAGCGATGCGGGCAGCCTGCTGCGCGAGCATCTCACGCGCTATCCCAACCATTCGACCACGGGCGCCGCGCTGTATTTTCTGGGCCGCGACGCCGAAGAGAAGCACGAACCGGGTGAAGCTCGCGCGTATTACGAGCGGCTGTCGAAGACTTTCGAGAATCACTACTACGCCATGCGCGCGCGGGAGCGGCTGGCCCGTCCCGAAATTCAGGCGGCGACTCCGGCTGCCAAGGCGTTGGAGTATTTGGCGACCTTGGCGCTGGCGCAGGTCAAGCCTGTTTCCACTGAGCCCACGCGGCCGACTTCGCTGCGCATCGAACGCTCGCGTTTGCTTCGCGGCGCGGGACTCAACGATCTGGCCGATTCGGAATTGCGCTTTGGAGCGCGCACGGACGGGCAACCCACCCTGCTGGGCATGGAGATGGCGTCGTCGGCCGACACGCCGCATCAGGCCATGCGGATGATGAAGGGGATGGCGCCGGAATACTTGAGTCTGCCGATTGCGGCGGCGCCGCGGCAATACTGGGAGTTGTTGTTCCCGCTGCCGTATCGCAGTGAATTGATGGCGGACGCGGCGGCGCACGGCGTGGACCCTTACCTGATGGCGGGGCTGATCCGGCAGGAGTCGGAATTCGACCCGAATGCGTTGTCGCCGGCGCAGGCTTACGGGCTGGCGCAGGTGCGTCCGGTGACGGGCCGGCAATTCGCGCCGCGCGCGGGAGTGGTGCGATTCACGGCGCGCATGTTGTATCAGCCGGCGGTGAATTTGAAGATCGGCGCATCGATCCTGCGATGGACGATCGATCAAAATGGCGGGCGACTGGAGCAGACACTGGCGTCGTACAATGCTGGTCCGGGGCGGTTAGCGGACTGGAGTACGTGGAGCAATTTTCGGGAGCCGGCGGAGTTTGTGGAGTCGATCCCGTTCACGGAGACTCGGGATTACGTGCAGGCGGTGCTCCGAAACGCCGATATCTACCGCCGGTTGTACGAGTAGGCTTGGGCCTGTCCTGCTAGTGGCGGTGGAAGAGGCGCTGGGAGATGTCGGGCCAGAATTCGCGGAAGACATTGGTGAGGGCGTCGCGCTCCATGGCGAAGCCGTACTTCACGGCCAGGGCTCCGGCGGTGCGATCGCTGCTGGGGTAGTAGCTGGCCGATATGCCTTGGGCGATGCCGCGGCCGAAGACTTCGGAGGCATTGAAGGTGTTGTGCCCGTGATAGTCCGGCGTGATCAGGATGCGGGTCGCCGAGTAAAGAAACCGCTTCCAGATGGGGCCTTTGCCCATGGCGTAGTAACGCTCGTCTTCATGCAGAATCGTGGGTAGAACAAACACCACCAAGTAATTGCCGTCCGCCTTATCAAGGAAACCGCGCCAATAATATCTGCCGTAGCCCTCGACGCCCTTGCCGAGTTTTGGGTGCGCGTCGGTGGCCTCGGCCACGAGAGAAGTGACGCCCACGAAAATAAAGGATGAATAATCGAAGCTATTCTGCGTGGCGATTTTGAAGGCCTGTTTCGGCGTGGGCGGCGGCGGGATGGTTCCCGCACTCACGGCGCGATAGTTGGGCATGACACCGAGTATGCGCTTGGGCTGCGGAGGCGGCGTGGACGGTTTTACCGGCTGATCTTTGGACTGATCCTGCGATGCAGGCTGCGACTGATCCTGCGATGGAGGCGGGTCATCCTGCACCGTATCTTGAGCCATGGCTCCGGTCACGAATAGAATCAGACACACAGATAACAGCAGCCCGCGAGACACAATCATTGTCAATTGGATGCGGCGGTATCTCCAGAGGTTTCCCGGAATTGCAGGTCCTCTATTGCCAACCGTCTAAATTCGCGCCTTTCGGAGCGATGGTCTTCATGTACTGAGCAAAGACCTGCACGAAATGGGTAAGCATGGGCACGCCATCCGGGATCTCTCCGACGTAGCAGTGCGGTTTGTTGTTGCCGAACTCGAAGGAGCCGCCATAGTACGGACCTTTTCCCGGAAGTTTGGTGCTCTCGAGGAAATCCTGCATGCGGTGCGCCGCGGCATCCAGGTAGAAGGTGTCCTTGGTGCCCATGGTGACGTGCAGTTTGCCGACCAGGCGGGTGCCCAGACGATCCCAATCGTGCTGCAGCAGCGCGGTGAGGTCATAATGTTCGCGCCAGTATTTCGCTACGGCCGGATCGATGGCTCCGGTTTCGGCATTCCACAATTTGGCGGGATAGCCCTGGGCGTCGGTAGGTCCGAACGTGGCGTGGAAGGCATCCATTTGTCCGCCGGAACGTCCTCGATTGCCGAGGACGAATTCCTGGCGGCTGAAGGATTCCATGGTGGCGAGAATGTGATCGTTGGGCAGGCGGCCCAATAGTTTGGGGAAGCGCTCGAAAGGCCCCTCGTCGAAATAAGCGTTGGTGTCCTTGTAGACGTCGATGCTCTGGAAGGAGTGAAAGTCCACCGGGTCGGGACAGAAACCCCAGGCGCCGCCGAAATAATCGGGATAGAAAATCTGCTGCGCCAGGGTCATCCAGCCGCCGGTAGAGCCGCCGAACACGACGCGCGCCCAGGATTGTCCGATGCCGCGGAACTGCTGCTCGACCGCGGGGTAGAGTTCCTGAGTGAGGGCGTCGCCGTAGGGACCGGCGTTGGCTGTGTTCACGCCGTAGGAATCGTCATAGTAAGGCGTGGCGTGGCTGGTGACTACCAGGAGCATGCGGGGCAGACGACCCGAAGTCCAGTCCTGGAAGAACTGGAAGGCTTGGGGATTGCGCGGGTCGGGCGTCTCGCTGAATTGGAAGAAGTCGCCGCCGAAGTGGGTCTGGAGGAAGGCCACGGGATAGGGTCCTTTGCCTTCATCGAAATCGCGCGGCACCAGGACGGTGGCTTGCAGGAAGATGGGTGCGCCCCAGAAATCGGTGAGCAGTTTGCTTTGGACGCGCAGGTGGCGGACGTACCTGGTATCTTTCGGCGGATCGATGGGGGGCACGGTTTCGGTGAGATCGATTTCGACGGCGCCGGAATCGCGGACTTCCACGCGCTGCGGCTTGCTGTAGAGGTTGCCCGGTGAGCGGGACCATTGCTGGCCTTCTCCATGATCGGGGTGGAGTTTGACGATGTGGCCATCGGCGCGGTGGAATGTCTCGTAGACGTTCAGCACGGCCTGCACGTTGTAAGTTCCGGGCGGGAGATCGGCCAGAGTCTTGAGGGGCGCGCCCAGCGTCCCGCCGGCCATTTCTACGCTGCTGCCGGGCTTCCAGCCATCCACGTCCTGGCCGAAAATCTGCTGCGTGCCCAGGCCCCAGCCCACCTGAAAACGGGGCTCGCCCTGCATCTGTTTCGAGACGACCACGATGAGCCTGCCGTCCCGGGCGGCCGCGCCGGTTTGGGGCGCAAGCTTCACCTGGAAACGGGGAGCGGCGGAAAGGAACCGGCCGCCAGAAGGAGAAGTGAAAGGCGCATGTGGGAATTATCCCTCTTTGCGGAGGAGGCGGGAGACAGGAGGCAGGAGTCAGGAGGAGGCGCAGGTGCATTCCCCAGGCTGTGATTGCTTCGGAGGGAATCAGCCGCTCCGGTTTCACAGCCTGGTCGCTGGTTTTGCCGTTCGCCGTCACCTGAAATGGGCAAAAAATGTGCCTGACACCTTTTCTTGTAAAAAAGGTGTCTGTCCCCATTTTAAAGTTTGGCGCACGAGTATACTCTCTGAAGGAGAAACATCATGAGCATGACAGCCGAGAACGCCAAGGTAATCGCCGACTACACACTCACCGACTATGAGCAGGAACGGGCCCCCACCAAGCGCGTGATCGCCGCTCTTCCTTGCGGACAGGAAGGCTACGCTCCCGGCGAAAAATGTATGAAATCGCTGGACCTGGCGTGGCATCTGGCCAGCAGCGAGCTGTTTTTCCTCAACGGCATATGCAGCGGACAGTTCGGCGGCGGCGAATCCAGCCGCCCCGCCAACATTCAGACCGCGCAGGATGTGCTGACCTGGTATGACGAGAATCTCCCGCCGGCCATCGAGCGCGCCCGCGCCCTGCCGGCCGAACACTTCGCCCAGACCATCGACTTCTTCGGCATGATGCAGTTGTCCGGCGTCGCCTACCTGTCGCTGATGGTGAAGCATAGCGTCCACCACCGCGGTCAATTATCGTCCTACCTGCGGCCGATGGGCGCCAAGGTCCCCGGCATCTACGGCCCCAGCGGCGACATGTCGTAGTGGATGCGGACCCGGCGGGCGGCGGCGCGGCCCACGATGGCGGCCAGTTGGTCTTCCGTCGCGGCGCGCACTAGTTCCGAACTGCCCAGTTCCTTCAGCAGCCGCACCACCGTCTTCTTGCCGATCCCCGGGATCTCGTCCAGTTCGCTGGTGAGCTGCCGGGCATTGCGCCGCGACCGGTGGAACGTCACCGCGAACCGATGGGCCTCGTCACGGATCGATTGGATCAGGTGCAGGATCGGCGAGAACCGGTCCAGCACCACGGGCTCGTCTTCCTGCCCGTAGACATAAATGATCTCCTCCCGCTTGGCGATTGAGGCCAGCGGCTGATCGCTGATCCCGATGGCTTCCAGCGCGTCGGCCGCCGCATGCAGTTGCCCGAGTCCGCCATCGATCAGCACCAGCCCGGGCATGGGCAGATTCTCCTGCTGCAGGCGCGAGTACCGCCGCGTCACCACTTCGCGCATGCTGGCGAAATCGTCGTTGCCCACCACCGTCCGTATGATGAACTTGCGGTAATCGGCCTTCTTCATCTTGCCGTCTTCCCACACCACCATGCTCGCCACTTTGTCCGTGCCCTGAATGTGCGAAATGTCGAAACACTCGATGCGCGAGGGCGCGTCCGGCAAATTCAGCGCGTCCTGCAGGGCGTCCTGAATGGCGCGCGATGAGGGCTTGAGCACGCGAAAACGGCCGTCGAAACTATGCTTCGCGTTGGTCTCCACCAGGTCGATCAGCGCCTTCTTCTGACCCCGCTGCGGAGTGCGGATCTCCACCCGCCGATTCTTCTTCTCCGACAGGATCTCCTCCAGCACTTCGCGATCCTCAAAGTCCACAGGCACATGGATCTCGGCCGGAATATACTGCTGGTCCAGGTAGATCTGCATCAGCATGGAGGAGAAGAACTGCGCCGGCTCGAACTCCGGCTGATCCTCCCAGAAGAACTCGCGGCGGTCCACAATCTGACCATTGCGCAGATGGAACAGATTGAGCGCCACCAGCGGAGGCTCCGCGTACGACGCGAAGATATCGACGTCGTCGCCCTTGGCGGCGGCCATCTTCTGCCGCTCTTCGATCTCTTCCACCGTGGTGAGCAGGTCGCGCATCGCGGCGGCTTCTTCGAAGCGCATTTCGTCGGAAGCCGTCTGCATGCGCCGCCGCATTTCGCGCACCAGGTCGCCATGCCGTCCTTCCAGGAAGAGCTTCACATCGCGAACCGCCGCGGCGTAAGCGTCGTCGGTCGTCAGACCCTGCACACAAGGTCCCAGGCAGCGATGAATGTGGAATTGCAGGCACGGCTTGGGATGGAATCGCGTGAGGTCCACTTTGCAGGAAGGCACCAGGAAGTGGCGATGGATGAAGTGGACCAGGCGGTGCGCCAGGTTGGCCGGGAAGTACGGGCCGAAATAGGTGGAGCCGTCCTTCTTCAGCCGGCGCGTGACATACACGCGCGGATACTTCTCGTGCGTCAGCTTGATGTACGGGTAAGTTTTATCGTCGCGAAGCAGGATGTTGAAGCGCGGCTTGTACTGCTTGATCAGGTTGTTTTCGAGCGCCAGCGCCTCTTTCTCGTTGTCCACCAGGATGTAGTCAATGTCGCGCGCTTCGGAAATCAGCGTCCCGGTCTTGACGTCAGCCAGCTTGTCCTCGGAGAAGTAGCTGCGCACGCGATTGCGTAGAATCTTGGCTTTACCGACGTAGATGACCTTGCCGGCGGCATCCTTATAGAGATACACCCCGGGCGCAAAGGGGATCTGCGACACTTTTTCACGGAGGTCCATTAAAGGAAAGTGGTACTTCTCATTATAAAACGGCCGGGGTAAAATCGAAGTATGTACCGCTGGGTTGTGGCTGCGTCGCTATTATGTGCCATGCACCTGGGCGCGCAGAATATCTCTCCGCCCAAGCCGCCGGAACCCCCTCCGGAAGCTGCTCCGGCCGCCGCGCCCACTCCCGATACCACCCGGCCCAATGCCGACGCTTTGAAGAAGGAGCGTCCCAAAGTCAAAACGCCGGTGGATCCCAAGGAAGAAGTGCCGCCGGAAGAAGACGCCTCTCTCTCCACCGACAACATTCAGTTCAATCCGCTGCAGGCGCAGAAGGAAATTACCGCAGGTAACTACTACTACAAGAAGGGGAATTACCGCGCCGCCTCCAACCGCTACAAGCGCGCCGCCGCGTACGACGACAGCAATAGCGAGGCTTGGCTGCGGCTGGGCGAATCCAGCGAGAAGGTGAAGGATCCGCAGACCGAGAGGGAAGCGTATACCAAGTTTCTGGCAGTCGCGCCTGATGCCAAGAACGCCGCGGAAATTCGAAAAAAGCTGGATAAGTTGAAGTAAGGCGCCCGCGCTGACAGAGCCGCGCACGTTAGTAAGCGCAAATTTACTTCGAGCCTCTACCCTACTCCGGGCAGGCCCTTCCAGGGCTGTTCCAGCGCCTGACGGACCTTGGTGGTCAAGGCTGCGGCGGTGAAGGGTTTCGGAAGAAAGACGCCGGGTAATCGCTCCACGTGCCGCACCATGGGATCTTCCGTATACCCGGACATGAAAATAATACGCACTTCAGGCCGCAGTATGGCCAAATGGCGGGCTAGTTCAGGACCGCCCATGTGCGGCATCATGACATCGGTCAGCACCAGGTGTAGTTCGTTTACCTTCTCCACCACTTGCAAGGCTTCGGCGCCGTCGCTGGCTTCCAAACACTGGTATCCGTTGAGGGAGAGCATGCTGCAAACAAGTTTCCGGATCGCATCGGCATCCTCGACCACGAGGATAGTTCCTTCCTTTGGAGTTGAATTAGCAGTGCCCATATTCCCTCCGGATTGTGTTGTTGCACGGTGCTTGCCAAACTGGGACAAACCCATACGGTTGCAGGTAGTTTCGGGGATTGGTACAATCAGAATTCAATTTGTTAGGGAGATTTCTGTCTTTATGGCACAGGTTTGTGAAATTTGCGGACGCGGCCCTCAGTTCGGTAACCGCATCAGCCACGCCCACAATGTGACGAAACGCCGCTGGAATGTAAACTTGCAGTCGGTACGCGCTCTGATAAAGGGTGCCGGGAAGCGGATGCGAGTCTGCACGTCCTGCATTCGCGACGGCAAAGTCCAAAAAGTAGCCTAGCGCACCCGCTCGAAATCGCCGCACAGGCTCTTCCAGCCGGGGCGATCCATCACAGTTTCAGCCAAAAGAAATTGATGGCAGGGGAGTTGCTCTTCTTCCGGTGGGATGATAGACCACCAGGAACCTGCGACAGAACCAATTGCTACTGATTTCCCGGAGCCACCTTCACCAGGAGGCTTCTTCCGTCGCAACCATTGGCGGAATCTCGCCCTCACCCTCATCGGGCTCCTGACTGCCTTCATCCTTCTGTTCGGCTTCTTCTACATGAGGTACGCCCGGCTGATCGATCAGCGTCTGGCGCGCGGACCTTTCTCCAGCACCGTGAATGTCTACGCCTCCCCGCGCACCATTGCACTCGGCGACCAGTCCACCATCCAGGAGATCGTGCAAGGCCTGCGCAACGGCGGCTATTCCACATCCCGCGGCAATAGCGCGGGCTGGTATAACCTGCGGCCTCACGCTGTCGAGATATTTCCCGGCCGCGACTCCCTTCCGGGCAGCGAATCCGCCGTGTTGGAATTCACCGGCAATAAGGTCAGCCGCATCATCTCTCTTGCCGACAACAGCGACCGCCGCCAGTTTCAGTTGGAGCCGCAGTTTCTCACCAACATCTCGGGCCATCGCGAACAGCGCCGCCTCGTCCGTTATTCCGATATTCCACCCGTGCTGGTGCAAGCCGTCATTTCGGTCGAGGATAAGCACTTCTTCACGCACACCGGCTTTGACATGTTTCGCATTCTGAAGGCCGCTTATGTCGATATGAAGAACGGCCGCAAAGATCAGGGCGCTTCCACGTTGAGCATGCAACTGGCGCGCGGTTTCTTTCTGGATTCAGACAAGCGCTGGAGGCGTAAAGCCGAGGAACTGCTCATCACCATGCAGTTGGAGCACAAGCTCAGCAAAGAAAAAATCTTCGAGTATTACGCCAATCAGGTCTATTTGGGCCGCCACAGCACTTTCAGCATTAACGGCTTCGGTGAAGGCGCGCGGGCCTTCTTCGATAAAGACCTGTCGCAGGTTACCCTGCCCGAAGCGGCCCTCCTCGCCGGACTGGTGCAGCGTCCGAGTTATCTCAATCCGTATCGTTATCCCGACCGTGCCCGAGAGCGCCGTGACGTCGTGCTCGCGTTGATGAAGGAAAACGGTTACATCAGCGACGCGGCTTATCGCGATGCCATCAATACGCCCGTCAAGATCGCCTCCGAGCAGGCTGGGACCGTGGCCAGCCAGTACTTTGTCGATCTGGTGGGCGAGGAGTTGCAAACCAGTCTGGGCGATCGGCAAAAGGAAGTCCGGTCCATCTTTACGACACTCGATCCCGGCCTGCAGCGGGCCGCCGAAGAGGCCGTGAGCATGGGAATGCAGAATGTGGACAAGCAGCTTTACGGAAAAAAGGGCCGCAAGTCGCCCGCCCCCAGTCAGCCGCAAGTGGCGCTGGTAGCCCTGGATCCTCGCACTGGCGAGATCAAAGCCCTAGTGGGAGGCCGCAACTACGACAACAGCCAGCTCAATCATGCCCTCGCCATGCGGCAGCCCGGTTCCGTCTTCAAGCCCTTCGTGTATGCGGCGGCGCTCGATACAGCGGTCAGCGGCGGCAACATCTTCACGCCGGCCAGCATTCTTTCCGACAGCCCCACCGATTTCCAATTCGGCAAGACGACCTATCATCCCGGAAACTTCAAGCAGGAGTACATGGGCGACGTCACGCTGCGCACGGCGCTGGCCCATTCCTTGAACGCCGCCACCGTGAGCCTGGCGCAGAAGGTGGGATATGGAAAGGTGGTGGCGATGGCTCGTCGCGCCGGCCTCAATGAGGACATCAAGCCCACTCCCTCGGTGGCGCTCGGGTCGTATGAGACGACGCCGCTGGAAATTGCCGGCGCCTACACCATGTTCGCCAATCAGGGCTTGCGCCTCACTCCATCGGCGATCTCGGTAGTCCGCAGCGCCGATGGCTCCATCCTCTATCAGCACGATGCCAATGGCCGCGCCTCGCTGGATCCGCGCGTGGCGTACCTGATGGTCAGCATGCTACAGGAAGTGCTGCGCAGCGGCACGGGGGCGGGGGTCCATAGCTACGGCTTCAACTTGCCGGCGGCCGGCAAGACCGGTACGTCGCGCGATGGCTGGTTCGCCGGCTTCACCACCGAGCTGCTGTGCGTGGTCTGGGTGGGTTTTGACAACAACAGCGATTTAAAGCTGGAAGGGGCGCACTCCGCCCTGCCTATCTGGGCCGAATTCATGAAGCGCGCCGCGCAGTATCGTCCCTACCGCGACGCCCGGCCGTTCCCGCAGGTTGCCGGGGTTGTGACGGCGCAGATCTGCAACGATAGCGGCCAACTGGCCGGACCCTTCTGCCCGAACGTTCGCTCCGAAGTCTTCATCGATGGCACGCAGCCGGCGGTGACGTGTGAGTTGCACTCCGGGGACGCGACGAGCGCGGACCGCGTCATCGAACTGCCCAACGTATTCTCCGCGCTGCCTTTGAAGCACAGGTAAGTTTGGTGCCGGGTTACCCCGCGATGGCGTACCGCTTCATCTTATTGATGAGACCCTGGCGACTCAGTCCCAGCAACTTGGCGGCCTGCTGCTGATTGCTGCGCGTTTCGTTCAGCGCCTGCTGGATCATGCGGAGTTCCAACTCTTCCACCGCCACCTTGAGCGATTGCAGCCGCAGCGGCGCCAGTGCAGGCTCCGCCGGTCCGCGCATCGGAATGCCTTCCATCAGGTCTTCTTCCGTAATGACATTCTGGCGCGCGCACGCGGCCAGCCGCATCACTTCGTTGCGCAGTTGGCGCACATTGCCGGGCCAGGGAGAATTCGCCAGCTTGCGGACCACATCCGAAGTGAACTCCATCGCCGCACGAGTGGTCTCGCGGCAATATTCCTTCAGGAAGTGATTGGCCAGCAGCGGGATCTCCTCCCGTATGTCCCGCAGCGGAGGCATGTGGATGTGAATCACCTTGATGCGGTAGTACAGATCTTCGCGGAATGTGCCCTTCCCGATCTCCGCCTCCAGATCCTTATTGGTGGCGGCCAGCAGGCGAACATCCACCGGCACAGGCTTATTTCCACCCACGCGCTCCACCACGCGTTCCTGCAGAACGCGCAGAATCTTGGCCTGCGCCGTGAGACTCAGGTCGCCGATCTCGTCCAGGAACAGCGTGCCGCCGTCCGCCTTTTGGAACTGTCCGAGCCGCGAGTTGACGCCCGTGGCGACGCCCTTTTCGATGCCGAACAACTCGCTTTCCACCAATGTTTCCGGCAGCGCGGCGCAATTCAGCGCCACGAACGGACGGCGCGCCCGCGCACTGGTGTAGTGGATTGCCTTGGCCGCCTGTTCCTTTCCGGTGCCGCTTTCGCCGGTGATCAGCACGTTCACCTGGCTATCGCGAATCCGCTCGATCAGCCGCACAATCTGCTGAATCTTGTGACCCGTGCCGATGATCCCGTGGGCCGAATACTTGTTCTCCACCTCGCGCCAGAGATGCGCGTTCTGCTGAACCAGTTCGTCCTGACTGCGCCGCAATTCGCCAATCAGTTGCGCGGTCTCGATGGCAATGGCGGCATGCGAGGCCAGCGCGTCCAACACCTCTTCGTCGCGCGAGGTGAACACGCTGCCCATGCGCTTATTCAGCACCTCGAAAGCGCCGATGATTTCGCGCCGCTGATTGCGTACGGCTACCGCCAGTACGTTCCGCGTGTGGTACCCGGTCTGCCCGTCGATCGCATTGTAGAACCGCGGATCGCTGTAGGCATCCTTGACGTTGATGGTGGCTCCGGTTTGCGTGGCGGTGCCGGCGATTCCGCGGCGCGCATCGAACCGCAGAATCTCCTCGCTGCCCAGCGCCACTTTGCTCCATAACTCATTCCGTTCACGATCCAGCAGAAAGATGCTGGCGCGGTCGCAATCCAAAAGGTTGGTGGCTTCGCGGGCAATCAGGTCCAGCAGCGCACCCAGGTCGCGCTCGGAATTCATCTTCTGGCAGATCTCCAGAATGGCGGCAAGCTTTTCGTTCAGTGCAGGTTGCTCCGAGCCCATGGGAGACAGTCTACCAGTTGTCTAGCAAGTAGACAGATGTCAACGCCGTGTACATTTGTGAGAGAACCACATTGCAGAAAACAAACCGGTTGCGGATGGCCTGAGGCGTGCAATACATTTCATCGCGGTGGATGTAAGAATGCCCTGATCGGAGGGCCGGCTTTGGCGGTTAGCGGAGGTGCTCCGCCCGGGTCGAGCTCGGGGACCCACTGAAGGGTTTTACGGCTGCGCTGTGCCCTACCGGGAAAGCGCAGCCGTCTACCTGCCTGAATTATCCCTGATACAATTTGAACTTCATGGGCAAACGGGTCTCCTTATTTGTGACCTGCATGGTCGATCAGCTCTTTCCCAAGATCGGCCTGGCAATGGCCGACGTGCTGGAACGGTGCGGTTACCAGGTAGATTTCCCCGAAGACCAGACCTGCTGCGGGCAGCCGGCCTTTAATAGCGGTTATCGCGCGGAAGCCCGCACGGTGGCCCGCCACTTTCTGAAGACCTTCGAAAAGTCGGAGACCATCGTGGTGCCTTCGGGCTCCTGCACCTCGATGATTGTTCACCATTTTGCGGAGCTCTTTCACAAGGAGCCGGAATCCCTGGCGCGCGTTCACGAACTGGAAAAGCGCGTCTTTGAATTCTCCACGTTTCTCACGCAGGTGGCCGGCGTGGAAGATGTGGGCGCGCGTTTCGACGACGTGGTGACATTTCACGATGGCTGCCACGGCTTGCGCGAACTCGGTGTAAAAAGCGCTCCGCGCCGTCTCCTGGCCCATGTGCGCGGTCTGGAACTGCGCGAGATGCAGCCGGCCGAAGATTGCTGCGGCTTCGGCGGCACTTTCTCCGTGAAGTTCGATGAATTGAGCGGCGCCATGGGCCGGTCGAAAATGGATTCCATCCTGCGCACCGGCGCCAATACCGTGGTTTCTCTGGATCCCAGTTGTCTGATGCAGATTCAGGGCGTGCTCTCGCGCGCCGGTTCGCCTGTCCGCACGCTGCATCTGGCCGAAGTGCTGGCCAGCCGCTAACCCTATGTCGGTCGAATTCGATCAAAAAATTCACACCACGCTGGAAGATGCCAACCTGCAACTGGCCATCTTCATTTCTACCGGAAGATTGAAGCAGGGCCGCATCGACACCGTCTCCTCCACGACGCTGCCCGATTATCAGGAACTGCGCAGCCAGGCCAATGCTGTGAAAAAACACGCCATTGAGAACCTGGATTACTACCTGGAAGAATTTGAGCGCAACGTGCAGGAGCGCGGCGGCAAGGTGGTGTACTGCAAGGACGGCACGGAGGTCACGGATTTCATTCTCTCCCTGGCCAAACAGCGCGGCGCCCACCTGATTGTGAAATCGAAATCCATGACCACCGAGGAGATCGATCTCAACGAGCGTTTGGAGCACCACGGGTTGGAATCGGTCGAGACCGATCTGGGCGAGTACATTCTCCAACTGGCGCATGAGCGGCCGTATCACATCGTTGCGCCGGCGCTGCACAAGACGCGGTACGACGTGGCGGAGATCTTCACGCGCAATCTGCACGTGGAGAACGAAACCGTGCCGGAGAAGCAGACGGCCATCGCCCGCACCGTGCTGCGCGAGAAATTCCTGGCGGCCGACATCGGCATCAGCGGGGCCAATTTCCTGGTGGCCGATTCGGGCGCCGTGGTGCTGGTGGAAAACGAGGGCAACGCACGCCTCACCACGTCCGCCCCCAAGATTCACATCGCCATCGCAGGCATTGAAAAGGTGATTCCGCGGGCGCAGGACCTCGCCACATTCCTCAAACTGCTGGCGCGCAGCGCCACCGGCCAGTTGCTCTCGGTGTACACGTCTTTTCTCGCCGGTCCCCGCCGGGAAGGCGAAATCGACGGGCCGGAAGAATTCTACGTGGTGCTGCTGGATAACGGCCGCACCAAATTGCTGCCCGATAAATCGAAGCGCCAGTCGCTCTATTGCATCCGCTGCGGCGCTTGTTTGAATACCTGCCCGGTGTACCGCAGAATCGGCGGCCATAGCTTCCCCTGGGTGTACTCGGGACCGATCGGCGCCATCATCACACCGCAATTCATGGGCGTCAGCCATGAGCCCGGACTGCCGTTTGCGTCGAGCCTCTGCGGCGCGTGCGCGGAAGTCTGTCCCGTGAAGATCGACATTCCCAAGGTGCTGCTCGAATTGCGCAGCGACGTCAAGAAGTCGGAGACGCGCGAGAAGCAGAACCGGCTGGAAAAGCTGGCCTTTCAGGCCTTCGCCTGGCTGATGACGCATCCCCGCTTCTACGAAATGGCAGGCCGCTTGGCCGGAATGATGGCGCCCGGCGACGAGGGCTGCTGGATCCGTTCGGTATCCCCGGTCATGAATGTGGCCCCGGTGCGCGCCTGGCTCAGCCAGCGAGACCTGCCGCCGCCGCCCGCCAAGAGCTTCCGCGAACTCTGGAGGCGTCGCTGATGTCGCGCGACAACATTCTGCATAAGGTGCGGACCGCCCTCGGCCGCAGCGCCGGACAGGGTGCGGCCGATCCTCCGCCCGTGCGCCTTCGCCTCCCCGAAGTCGATATGGAAGTCCGCATCGCCTCCGTGAGAGAGCGCGTGGAAGCGCTGGCCGGGAAGACCTATCGGGCCGCGACTCCGTCTGACGCCTGCCGCATCGTGTCGGAGGCGCTTCTGGGAAAGACGGCGGTCGCTTCCAACGCTCCATTCCTCCAGGACTGCGAAATTACCCGGCTAGCCGGTGTCCGTTCGGGCGTGACCGATCGCGAAGAACTGCGCGAACTCTGTGCCACCGTGGATGTGGGGATCACCAGCGCCGATTACGTCCTGGCCGATACCGGAACACTCGTGATGATTTCGAGTCCGCAGGAAGCCCGCATGGTTTCCCTGCTGCCGCCCGCGCACATCGCCGTAGTCCCGACCGGCCGCATTCTCACCGGACTGGACGAGCTATTCACCCTGCTCCCCAGGCCCGCCGAGCAGTCCAGTTCCATGGTGCTGATCACCGGTCCCAGCCGCACCGCCGATATCGAGCAGATCCTGGTGCGCGGAGTCCACGGTCCGGGCCAGATCACCGTGATCCTGGTAGGCTAATCGGGGGCTCATCCTCTTCCTCACGAGTTGAGCCGGATTCCCGATTCTGCTATCCTCAATAGGTTGAATTCATAACAACATAGCATCCCCGGTCACGCGAGGCCGGGCCTACCTGCGAGGTTCACATGTCAGGCCATTCCAAATGGGCCACTATTAAGCACAAGAAGGCGGCTACGGACGCCAAGCGTGGAAAAGCCTTCACGCGAATCATTAAGGAAATCACGATTGCCGCACGGAACGGCGGCGATCCTGACTCTAACCCGCGTCTCCGCACTGCCATTGTGGCCGCCAAGGCCGTCAGTATGCCTGCCGACAACATCAAAAAAGCGGTCATGCGCGGCACCGGCGAACTGGAGGGCGGCCAGATCGACGAAGTTATGTTCGAAGGCTATGGCCCCGGCGGGGCTGCGGTCCTGGTCAATGTCGCCACCGACAATCGCAATCGGACGGTCAGCGATATCCGCCATGCCTTTTCCAAGAACGGCGGAAACATGGGCGAGCAGGGCAGCGTCGCCTGGATGTTCGACCGCAAGAGTCAGATCTTCCTGGCCAAGGAAGCTGCCGGCGAAGATGACCTCATGGCCATCGTGCTCGATGCCGGCGCCGATGACCTCCGTGACGAGGGCGACCAGTGGATGGTCCTGTCCCCGCCCGAAGCGCACGAGGCCGTTCTCAAAGCCCTCGAAACCAATAAACTGGCCTCGAGTGACGCCAGCATCGCCATGGTTCCCAAGAACCTGATCAAGCTCGAAGGCAAAAACGCCAGCGGCATGCTGCGTTTGACCGATGTTCTGGAAGATCACGACGACGTGCAGAGCGTGTATTCCAACTTCGACATCGACGAAAAGGAGCTCGAGGCACTCGGGCAGTAACGTGCGCGTCCTCGGCATCGATTGCGGCTCGGAACGGACCGGGTACGGCGTGATCGAAAGCGATGGCAGCGTCCATCGCATGCTGGAGGCCGGGGTCATTCGCACCAATCCCAAGTCGCCGTTTGAAACGCGGCTGCTGGTGATTGCGAACGGATTGCGGGAACTGATTCGCCGCCACGCGCCTGAAGCGGCGGCCGTGGAAGAGGTATTCTTCTCGGCCAATGTCAAGACAGCGCTGAAACTGGCGCACGTCCGGGGAATCGCCCTGCTTTCCATTGCGGAGGCGGGCATGCAGTTTGCGGAGTACTCTCCGCTGGAAGTCAAAATGAGCGTGGTGGGTTACGGCCGGGCCGAAAAATCGCAGGTACAGATTATGGTCCGGTCGCTCCTCTCCCTCTCGGAAATCATCCAGTCTGAGGACGCCTGCGACGCGCTGGCCGTGGCCATTTGTCACGCTACGCACGAATCCACCAGCCGGAGGTTGGCTTAACCTGTGAAGTGGCTCCTGATCTTGCTCTCTGCCGGAGTTCTGTTAGCCGGCGACCCTTCTCTTTTTTACTCCCGCGATTTCCCCGGTAGCACTCCCGCCTATATCCAGGTCACCCTGGAGAAGAACGGCGACGCCGATTACCGTGAAGCCAAGGACGACGAACTCCCCCTCAAATTCAAGCTCACCCCAGAGGAAGTAACCGAAGTTTTCGCCCTGGCCGAAAAGCTGGACCGCTTCAAGCGTCCCCTCGAAGCCCCCGTGAAGGTGGCCTTCATGGGCACCAAGACTTTCGGCTGGGAAGAGGGCGATAAGAAGACCGAGGTGAAGTTCAATTACTCCACCGACCTCTCCGCGCAAGCGCTCCAGGATTGGTTCGAGCGCATGGCCGAATCCGCCGAACATCGCATCGAACTGGAGCGCGCCGCCAAGTACGACCACCTCGGCGTCTTCAAGGCCCTGATGCTGCTCGGGTCGGCCCTGGAACGCGGCCGCCTGGTGGCGCCGGAGCAGTACCTGCCCATGCTGGACCGCGTGGCCAAGAACGAAAGCTACATGCACACCGCCCGCGCCCGCGCCGCCGAAATCGCCGAATACATCCGCGCCGGTAAAGATCCCTCGGGCAAGTAAACTACTGCCGCACGATCCGGATGCTGCTGTTGGAAGTACTCAGGTCGAGCAGCCCATCGCCGCGTCCCAGCGTCCCTTCCATGTGATTCTTGCTGAACTCGCCGCGCACCCTCAGGTCGTAGTCCGACGTGATGGAGCCATTGCTGGTCCGGGCGATCAGCCGCGCATTCGGCTCGCTCGGCACGTGCACCGTGATGCTGCTGTTCGACGTGTTCACCCGCACGTCGCTCGCAAAGTCCGGGACCAGCGCCAGATCTACCGACCCATTGCTGGATTCCACGCGGACGGGCCGGTCAGGCCGCTCGATCTTCAGATTGACGCTGCTGTTCGAAGTGTGAGCAGCCATCGAGCCGTGCACCCGCTCCGCGCGAATGTGGCCGTTCGAACTGTTCGCCGTCACATCCCCTTCCACTCCGTCCACTTCCACCGGCGCGTTCGACGTCTCGGCCGTCAGCCCGCCCTTCAGGTCCTGCACGCGAATCGCTCCGTTCGACGTGTGCAGCCGCGCCGGACCCGCTCCATCGATTGTGCGAATCGGTCCATTACTCGAGACAATCCGGTCCAACATCACGCCCCGCGGCACCTTGATCACCAGCCGCGCGCCTTGGTTGCCGCGCCGCATACTGGGCCGCACGATGCGCACCGATACCAGGCCGGGAGAATTGCTGACGTCCACGTGCAGCGAATCCGCGGCTTCCGCCGTCGGTCCGTACTTGGTGCCGCTGATATCCACCGTCGGCTGATCCCAGCCGGAGATGTCCACCGAGCCGTTGAAGGTCTCCACCTCCAGACGTCCGTCCGGCTTCATCGGGTAACTGTAATGAAAGTCGCGGTTGTACTTCGCAACATTGTCGAAGTCTTCCAGGTCGCAGCCCGTCAGACTGAGCAGCGCCGCGGCCATTATGGGAGTGAGCAGCCTTGCTTGCATAGGTGTCCTCGATTTGAAGGATACGCAGTGTCGCCTGCTTTTGTTCATTACTTTTGCGACCACTCGCCGGCCACAAAACGGCCCGCCACTCTGCGCAGGTTGCGGATGTCCTCACCGGGATTGGCCGACAGCAGCAGCAGATTGGCCTCATGCCCGGGTTGAATCGAACCGGCGCGGTCCGCCTGGTGCAGCGCCAACGCGGAATTGTGCGTCGCGGCCACAATCACGTCCAGCGGCGGAATGCCGGCGTCCGCCAAGGCTTCGGCCTCGCGCTGCAGGTCCGCCCCCGCCGATGCCGCGGCCAGCAGGACGCCCGCTTTAAACATGCGTGCGGTATTGCGGCGCGCCATTTCCAGTCCGCTGCCCGCCGGCAGGCTGGCAAGCGCCGGAGCCACCACAATCTTCAGATCGCGCAGACGATTGAGCAGGCCCGGGTCCAAGTCTTCCGTATCGCGGATCATGCCCACCAGCCCCGATACACCTCTGTCGACCAGCGACTTGGCTTCGGCCTGCGTGGCAATGTGCCCCAGGATCGGCAGCGAAGCTTCGCGCGCTGCCTCGAGCGCGGCCTGCATCGCCGCAGGCGGCATCTTACCAATGTGAATCGCCGGTGCATGGCCTGCGATCACAGCCGCCACCGCCTTGCGCGCCTCGTCCGCAGACTCGGCCTGAATCATGCCGCGCGGCTCGGCCGCGGCACAGACGTCCACCAGGCCAGGCGCCAGAAACCGGCCGCCCCCATCGATCTTATCCGCCTCAGCCGGAATCGGAATATTCGAACTCGTCCCCACCTCGCGAATCTCGTTCCCCGACACCACCACCACGCTATTGCTCACCGGCGGACCGCCCAGGCCATCCATCATCACCGCCCCGATCACCACCTTCATGTGACTCTCTTCGGGGGGCTTGCAGGCCCACAACAGCAGAATCGGCAGCAGCACAAGGTAGCGTCGCATGGACCCTCCATGATAGCCGAGCGTGGGGTCTGAAACTGGAGTACAATCTCACCTAAGATGACTCCAGAACAAACACCGGCCGTCGAGCCGAATGCGGGTGGAATGAACGAACTGTCGCGCGTCGCCGGCATTTTTTTCGAGCCAAGCAAGACTTTTGCCGACATCGCCGCGCGCCCCACGTTCCTGCTGCCCATGATCCTGATGATCGTGTGCGGCTTTGCGAATAGCTACTTCATCGGGCAAAAAATCGGCTGGGAGCGGATCTTCCGTCATCAGGCTGAAACCAATTCGCGGATGCAGCAACTCACTCCGGAGCAACGCGAGCAGACCATTGCCACTCAGGTGAAATTCGGCAGCACCCTCGCCATGGTGGGACCCGTTGTCGGAGTGCCCATCGTCGCCCTCATCGAAGCCGCTCTCTTCCTCGGAATCGTGGCTGGAATCATGTCGGCGCCCGTGCGCTTTAAGCAGGTCTTTGCCGTCGTCTGTTGGACCGGAATCACCTATATCGTCACCACGATTCTGACGATTGTGGTGATCTTTCTAAAAAATCCAGACGATTTCAATATGCAGAATCCCCTGGCTTTCAATCCGGCGGCGTTCATGGATCCGCAGACCAGCTCGAAGTTCCTGTATTCCCTGGCCAGTTCGCTCGATCTGCTCTCGTTCTGGTCAATCTTCCTGCTCGCCACCGGCCTGAAAGCCGCCGCCGGCAAGAAGCTCTCCTTCGGGGGCGCTCTCTTTTCAGTGCTGCTGCCTTGGGGCGTCTACGTCCTCGGCAAAAGCGCGCTCGCCGGCGTCTTCAGTTAAGAATCAATTCCTGAAAATCAGCGTCCGGGGCGCGGCCGCGGGACGGCTCAACGTCTCCAGCCATTCTTTTTCCAACTCCGCCAGCGGCTTCCCGTAAACCCGCGGAATGCTCTGGCTGCCGCCGCGCCAAACTTCTTCCACCTTCTTGATGCCGTACTTCGTGTCCAGATATTTCAAAAAACTGCCCAGCTCCGTGTAGGTAATATCGGCCGAGTACATGGAAGATTCCCAGCTTGGCGTCACCAGCTTATCCAGCGGCAGCAGCGTCTTCGCGGCATAGTACGCGCGCACGTCGCCATCCAGAATCGGGAATTCCGTGGTGTACACCGCCATTCCCTCTTCCACCCACGGTTCCGCCGCGCCCCAAAGGTTCGACAGAATCTCGTGCGCCATCTCATGCGCCAGCGTCCGCGGCCCGTCTATGACGTAAAAGGTGGCATGCTGCGCCGGCCGCGATCGGCCATCGCCATAAAACCCGATCAGCCGCTTCAACTCCTTCCGCGATTTCAGGAAGAACGCGTAAATCCGCGGATCGTACCCCTGCGCTCCCACCATCTGGAGAATCGTATTGCGATCTTCTTCGGCGATAATCTCCAGATCTTTGATGGAATGCTCGGCCGGCGTGCCGGGCTGGTAGCACAGCAGAAAATGCGGCGTCTGGTTACAACTCCAACGGAAGCCCTTATGGTTCAAGTACTCGCGGATTTCGTCGGGCACGTCCACCCGCGTACCGGGCGTAGCCAGCGACGCCTCCAGCGTCACCGCCGAAGGTCGTGGAGTCACACTATGACGGCACGACGTAAGTGATACGGCGGCAAGGAGTATCGCGACTGGTCCGGTCGCCCGCATACGCCGATCAGGTTAACACGAGATGGACTCCGTTGATCCTAGAAGCCGCCTGCCAGCGCCGGTCGCAGCTCAGTCCGCTATCCCGGTAACAAGTGTTTCTGGATCTTTCCCATAGCGTTCCGCGGCAATTGTTCCACTGCAATAAACGCCCGCGGAACTTTGAAAGACGCCAGTTTCTCCCTGCACCGTTCCTCCAGAACGCCGGCCTCCACCGCCCCCTTCATCACCACGTACGCCACCGGGATTTCGCCGCGCAGCCGGTCGGCCCGCGCCACCACCGCCGCCTCCTCCACCTCTTCCTGCTCCTGGAGGAATTCCTCGATTTCCCGCGGGTATATATTAAAGCCGCCCGATATAATCAGGTCGCTCTTTCTGCCGCTCAGCGTGTAGTACCCGTCCGCCGCGCGCACCGCCAGGTCGCCCGTCCGAAACCAGCCATCCACGAACGCTTCGCGCGTCGCCTGCTCCCGCCGCCAATACCCGGCGAACAGATTCGGACCCTTCAGATACAACTCGCCGCTTTCCCCGTCCGCCACCGGCGCCAAATCAGGACCCAGCAGGCGCACCGACACCCCCGGCAGCGGCAATCCCACACTTCCCGCCCGCCGCTCTCCCACATACGGATTGCTGAGATTCATGAACGTCTCGCTCATGCCGTACCGCTCCAGAATCGTGTGCCCGAACCGCTCCCGAAACTCCTCCAGCACCTGCGCCGGCAATGGCGCCGACCCCGACACGAATAGCCGCATCGATGCCCCGGCCGCTCGCGCATCCTCCACCGCCATCTCCAGCAGCCGCGTGTAAATCGTAGGCACCCCGAAGAACAGCGTCGGGCGAAACTCCTGAAACACGGCCGCCGCCGTCCGATAGTCAAATCGCTCTTCCAACCGCATCCGGCAGCCCGAAGCCAGCCAGCAGTGCAGGCCGTTTCCCAGCCCGTGTATATGAAACAGCGGCAGCACCAGCAGGAAACGGTCGCTCTCGCCAATCTGCCAACAGGCCAGTAGATTGACGGCGTTGGCCGCGAAATTATTGTGCGTCAGCACGGCGCCCTTCGAAGCCCCCGTGGTCCCCGAGGTATAAATGATGCCCGCCGGAGTATCGCCGTCCAGCGCCACGGCGGGACGTTCATCGGCCATCGCCGCAGCCTCGCGCGTCAACTCGGCCGGATCCCACACCGGCGCCGGGGAAGGGAAGCGGGACGCACTCACCACGGCGGCCGGCTCGGCATCCTGCAAAATGTGGCCCATCTCGCGGTCGCGGTACAGAATGTTAATGGGCACGAAGATGACGCCCAGTTTCACGCAAGCCAGGTAGAGGTCGATCATCTCCACGCAGTTGGCCAGGTACACGCAGAGCCGGTCGCCCGCGCCCAATCCGCGGGCGCGCAGCAGGTGCGCCAGTCGATTGCTGCGCGTCTCCAGTTCGCCGAAGGTGAACGTCGTCCCTGCGAACTCCAGCGCCGGCGCGCCGGCCCGCCCCACCAGGGAAAGATCGAACAGATGGGTGAGGTTCACGCCGGAAGCTCCTTGTCTTTAGTCTCTTCCGCCCACGGCAGCAGCGCCAAACCCACCAGGAATGCCACCGACGTGTAGGCTACCGGTGTTCCAATCGTATGCATGGACGCGATCCCCCCGCCAACCAGAAAGGTGATGCCCGCCGCCAAAAATCGGCCGAAACTCGTGGCGAAGGCAAAGGCGCTGCCGCGGCACTCGGTCCGATACTGCTCCGGCAGCCAGAGCGTGTACACCGCGAAGTTCGCGCCCCCGATCCCCAGCAAAAACAAGCACGGCAAAAACCAGTTCAGCGCGCCCGCGCCCATGTAAAACAACCGCCCAAACCCCACCGAGATGCACAGGAACATCAACACGAAATACCCTGCCAGCGACCAGCGCCGTCCCACCCGACCCGCCAACGCAGGCAGCAGCAGGCAGCCCACAATCGTCCCGGTCGAAAGCAGCATAGTGGCGTAAGAGGCCAGCCGCGCCGCTTCCGCGGACTTGAGTCCCGCCCGCCCCGCCAGCTCCGTCACGCTGGCCGGCACGTATACCGACCCGGCCCACAAACCCACCATCGAAATGAACAGCAGCGCCGCATTGATCACCGTGCGCCGCCGGTACTCCGCCGAGAAAAGCGCGAAGAAGGAATCGCGCGCGTTCCACTCCCGACCCATCGCCGCCACCCGCTGCTGCCATCGCTTCGGCTCCGCCACTCCGTACCGGATCAATGCCACCAGCAGCGCCGGACTTCCGCCTACCGCGAACACCGCCCGCCACCCGTACCGCGACCCGATCACCGAGTTCACAATCGCCGCCAGAAACGCGCCCACGTAGTAGCCTGTATGCATGTAGGCCGCGCCCTGTTTACGCCTCGATTCCGGCCACTCCTCCGCCACGAACACCCCGCCCAACGTCCACTCCCCGCCAATCCCCACGCCGGCGAAAAAACGAAAGATCGCCAGTTGCCAGATGTTTCCCGCCAGGCAGCCCAGAAACGTGAAAACCGAGTAGCACAGGATGGTGAACACCAGCGTCCGCACGCGGCCAAACCGGTCGGCAATCGGCCCCCACAGAAACGCGCAGCCCCAACCCACCAGGAACACCGCGAACAGCACGCTCCCGTAGTAGCCCACATGCGCAGTCGTCGCGGTCAGCCCCGATCGCGGCAACAAATCGCGGAGAGCAGGCACCAGCACCAGCGCGTAAATAAAGGAGTCCATCCCGTCCAGCGCCCAACCACCCCAGGCCGCCCAAAAACCGCGTCGCTGGTTTCGGGTGAGAGGGATGTTGGCCATGAACGGTCAGGTCTCAGTTTACACGCTATGCTAGTCGCTGATGCGCATCGTCGTGCTGGTGGGCTTGCCCGGTTCGGGGAAATCCACTTATCTCGAAGGCTTGGGCGCC
>DASZMZ010000363.1:0-21887 GCA_035551455.1 Candidatus Sulfopaludibacter sp. | reverse complement strand
GTTTCTTCGAGCGGTTGCAGGAGGCTGGACGTGCCTGATCTGAGCTTCCTGGTGGAAGGCGCGGAGCCGATTCCCTTCTCCACCACTCCGATGCTGGGAATCCGCCTGGCTATTCAGAATCGACCGCCGCAGGAAGAGATCCGGAGCATCAACCTGCAGTGCCAAATTCGGATCGAGCCTGCGCGCCGGACCTATACCGGCGAGGAACAGAAGCGGCTTTTGGACCTTTTCGGTGAACCCGAACGCTGGAGCCGGACCTTGCACAGCATGTTGTGGACACAGGCCGCCGTGCTGGTGCCACCCTTTCAAGGCGTCAGCCTGGTGGAGTTGCCCGTGGCCTGCACCTTCGACTTGACAGTGGCGACGGCCAAGTACTTCAACGGCCTCGAAGAGGGCTCCGTCTCGCTCACGCTGCTGTTCAGCGGCTCGGTTTTCTACAACACCGAGGAGGGCGATCTGCAAGTGGTGCAGATCCCATGGACTCAGGAGGCCGCCTACGCGCTGCCGGTCTCGGTGTGGAAGCGCCTGATGGATGCGTACTACCCGAATACGGCATGGCTGGGCTTGCGGCGCGACGTGTTCGAACGGCTGCACCGCTACAAAACGGAGCACGGAATTCCCACATGGGAAGAGACGCTGGAGAGCATGCTGCCATGAAGCGCGAGGCCGTGGAGAAGATTGCCGACGCGGTGCTGTATGAAGGCTACATGCTGTATCCGTACACCGCCAGTTCGCTCAAGAACCAGCAGCGATGGAACTTCGGCGTGCTGTATCCAGCCGGTGTGGACACCTGCGAGATGCGCACGGAATGCCTGGTGGCGGCCGGCGAAAACTGCCTGGTTTCGGCGCGCGTCCGCTTCCTCTGGTACGCCGGCGGCGAAGAGCCGGAGCAGACGGAAATCGACCTGCAAGGCTGGGATGCTTCGACCGCCGCGGAATTGGCGAATGGCGGACGAGCCCTGATCGTCATGGGCTCACACCGTGTGGGCGGCAACCTTCATCGCCTCACCGTGACGATTCGCAACGAGACCCCGTTCGATGGCGGCGACGTCTCCCGGCGCTCCATGCTGGCCACACACACCATCCTGACCGCGACAGACGGCAGGTTCGTCTCACTGATGGATCCGCCGGACGAATACCGCGACGCGGCGGCGAAGTGCCAGAACACGGGCACGTGGCCCGTGCTGGTGGGAGACGAAGCGGAGCGCGACAGCCAGTACGCGAGCACGCTACTCTCGTCGCCCATCATTCTGTACGACTATCCGCAGGTGGCGCCCGAGAGCCCCGGCGATCTGTTCGACGGCTGTGAGATCGACGAGATTCTCACGCTGCGCATCCTCACCCTATCCGACTCCGAGAAGGCGGAGATCCGCAGCGGTCCCGACCGCGCCCGGCAGATTCTGGAACGTACCGAGGCGCTGCCGCCCGAGCAGATCCTGAAGCTGCATGGCGCGGTGCGCGGTCTGCGTCCCGCCGCCGCGATCAAGACCGGCGACCGTGTGCGTCTGCATCCGCGCCGCAGCGCCGACATCTTCGATATCGCATTGGCCGGCAAACTGGCCACGGTGGAAGCGGTGGAGCGCGACATGGAAGGCAATACGCATGTCGCCGTCGTGCTGGATGACGACCCCGGCCGCGAACTGGGCATGCTGCGTCAGCCCGGCCATCGATTCTTCTTCGGACTGGAAGAAGTGGAGCGGGCCTCATGAGTGGAACTCTGGTGGCCGGCGTGGGCAACATCTTCTTCGGCGACGACGCTTTCGGCAGCGAGGCGGCTCGCCGTCTGCAGCGCGAAAAGTGGCCCGAGGGCGTGCGCGTGATCGACTTCGGCATCCGCGGACTCGACCTGACGTACGCGCTGCTCGACGGCTACGACACCGTGATTCTGCTGGACGCTTCGCCGCGCGGCGGGGCACCCGGGACGCTCTACACGATCGAACCCGACCTGACAGACCTGCCGGCGGGCGAAGTGGAAACACACGGAATGGAACCCTTGCGGGTGCTCGCAGTAGCCCGCTCCATGGGCGCTGAATGGAAGCGGCTCCTGGTGGTGGCCTGCGAACCCACGCCGGGCTCGGCGGATCCGGATGGTCCGGGCAGTATGGAAATGACGGAGGCGGTGCAATGGGCGGTCGAAGAGACTGTAGACGTAGTGAGGAGTCTTCTATGCGAGTCGATCTCGGCAAACTCAGCAAAGTAGTGGGAGGCGTTGTCCTGGGTCTGGTGGCCCTTGGCATGATCATCAACATGAAAGACATTCGGCGGTACGTGCGCATATCCACCATGTAAATGCACGAGCTTTCCATAGCCATGAGCATCATCGACCTGGCGACGGAGGAAGCGCTGCGTGAAGGCGGCGCTCGCGTACAGACGGTGCATCTGAAGCTGGGAAAGCTCTCGGGGGTGGTGAAGGAGGCGCTGCTGTTCTCGTGGGATCTGGCGTGCGAGGAATCGCCAATCGCGGGCGCGGCGCTGAGCATCGAGGAAGTAAGCGGCGCTGAGTTGGAAGTGACGGCACTGGAGATAGTGGATGCATAGACGATGACGCCGCGACTGGTGGAAGTCCGCAAGAACGTCCTCAAGCGCAATGACGAACTGGCGCGGGCGCTGCGTCTGCGGTTCGAAGCGGCGGGTGTGCGCGTGGTGAGCCTGGTGTCCAGTCCCGGCACCGGAAAGACGGCCCTGTTGGAGCGAATGCTGCGCGACCTCGGAGCGCGCAAGCGCGTGGCCGCTCTGGTGGGCGATCTGGCCACGGAGAACGATGCCGCGCGTCTGGCGCGCAGCGGAGCGCCCGTGCGGCAGATCATCACGGGAACGGTTTGCCACCTGGAGGCCCAGATGGTGGAGACCGCGCTGGATGGCTGGCGGCTGGAAGACCTGGACTACCTGTTCATCGAGAACGTGGGCAACCTGGTCTGCCCGTCCAGCTATGACCTGGGCGAGAGTCTCCGCCTGGTGCTGCTCTCGGTGACGGAAGGCGAGGACAAGCCGCTGAAATATCCTTCGATCTTCAACACGTCCGACGCCGCCGTGGTCACCAAGTGCGATTTGGCGGAAGCGGTGGGCTTCGATTGGGAAGCGGCCCGCGCGAATATTCTCACTGTACGTCCACAGATGCCGATCTTGAAAGTGAGCGCCAAGAGTGGACAGGGAATCGATGAATTACTGGAGTATCTGGACTGATGTCAAGTACCGAGAAGCCGTGCGCGCGCCAGCAGGAGCTGATTGAAGAGGCGCGCATGCACCTGCTCCGCATCTCTGAATTGACGCGGATCATCGCCGCTGCCGTGGACGAAGGGGATGATACCCGGCTGGATCAACTGGACAAGGAAGTCGAAATGGAACTCGGCTATAAAGAGCGGGCCATGGGCGCGCTCTATGAACACCGCCGCGAGCACGGCTGCTAAGTTGGGAGTGTGAAGGCAGCCGTACTCACCGCGCCGCGTCCCGTGAAGCAAAACCCGCTGGAGATCCGCGAGGTCGCGAGGCCTGTTCCGCGGCGCGGGGAAGTCCTGCTGCGCGTGCGCGCCTGCGGCGTGTGCCGCACCGATCTGCACATTGTCGAAGGCGAATTGCCGCCGCTTCGCAGCCCCGTGATTCCCGGCCACCAGATTGTGGGCGAAATCGTGGATGGCGCCACCGCGGCGCTGCCCGCCGGCACGCGCGTGGGGGTGTCGTGGATGGGCGGCGTGGACGGCACGTGCCCCTATTGCCGCAGAGACATGGAGAATCTCTGCGACTCGCCCACGTTCACCGGATACAGCGTGGATGGCGGCTATGCGGAACTGGTGGCGGCGCGCGCCGACTTCGTATACCCTCTCCCGGATGCGCTCGACGATTTGCACGCGGCGCCGCTGCTCTGCGCGGGCATCATCGGCTTTCGCAGTCTGCGCGTGGCGGGAGTGCAACCCGGCGATCGCGTGGGACTGTTCGGCTTCGGTGCGTCGGCGCACCTGGCGATTTCGGTGCTGCGCGCCTGGGGCTGCGGTGTCTACGTTTCCACGCGCGGCGAATCCCACCGCAAGCTGGCCGAGTCGCTGGGCGCGGTCTGGGTGGGCGCTGAGACCGACAAGCCGCCGGCGAAACTCGATCGCGCGGTCACCTTCGCGCCGAGTGGCGAGGTGGTGGTGGCCGCGCTCTCCAGCCTGCGGAAGGGCGGCGTGGTGGCGATCAATGCGATTCATCTGGACCAGATGCCGCAGTTCGATTACGACAGCCTGCTTTGGGGCGAACGCCAGATCCGCAGCGTCGCCAACATGACGCGAGAGGACGCCCGGGACTTTCTGCGCATCGCCGCCGAGATTCAGCTTCGACCGAAAGCGACGGCCTTTTCGCTGGACGATGCCAATGCGGCGTTACAGGCGATCCAACGCGACGCGGTCGATGGCGCCGCCGTCATTATTCCGGCGAAAACTGAGTAGCAGGCCCCACACACTGACGGCGACGAAAACCGCGGCGACGATGAGATTCGGCGTCACGAGTGCGCCGTGCAAACGCGGATCGGTGGTGGGCGATCCGGCCCACGAGGTCGAACCGGGCAGTAGGGTCGTGATGTAGAACAGCGGTGTCCAGAAGGCTAGTGAGAGCATGGCGGCGGCGCGGACGGCAATCTCCGGCTCGCGCGAGTTCCGCCATAGCAGCCAGATCCCGGTGCCGCACACTCCGGCCAGGGTGAAAAGCAGCAACGCCCCATGAAATTTCGCATGCGGATGCCAAAGGGGATTCAGCAGGTGGTTCGGGCTCCAATCCAAAATAAAGGAAGCAATCGCCGTCGCGGCTAATTCAAACGTGAGCACAAATCTCGCAGTGCGTAGTCTGTCCATTACTGTCCAGACGGTAGAATCGACGGAGGTTTAGCAGGAGGGTCCACCGTGCTATTCTTTGCCCTGAAAGCAGACGATGCCAACAAATCCCTCCAGTTCACTCATGCTTGTGGGAGCAGTGATCGCCGGCGTGCGCCGCAAACAGCCAATCGGTGGATGGCTATATTTCTTTTTTTGGCAGGTGGCCTTAAGCTGCGCCATCACTCTGATCTATTCGAACTGGGCAGAGTTCGCTCCGCGCCTCTGGGAAGGGCAATTCAAGTACCTGCTCCACTTCCTGGTGTCGGTCCCGAGATTGACCGCATTGTTTGCGGTCGCGATCATCGGAGCGATGTTGCTTCGGAGTCACGCCTGGCAGTGGGTAATCATTTTGCGCTACGCGCTGACGATTCTCTGCATTCTGGGAGTGTTGAGCGTCGCGGTCGATGTGGCGTACTTTCCCAACAGAGTGGGATTAGAAGTAGCTACGCTCATCTTTCCAGCGGCTTACCTCATCTACTTTTTCGTTTCGGTACGCGTACGCACGGTGTTTCGTGCGGATGCAACCTCTTTAGCGGATCCGGGCGAGCGCTGCTCGCCGTGACAGGCGACTAAGAACGATCGCCTATCCTACTCGATTGGCGAGAGGCGGTAGGTGTAGGAGCGCTTCTCGCTGCTGTCGATGCGGTAGGGGGCCATGGGGTAGGCGTTGGGCGACCAGCTATCGATGCCGCCGGCTCCCATCATCTCCAGATCCAGATTCAGATAAGTCTCCGGATGATGCTTCATCTGGAAGGTGTACGCCGCGTTCTCCATATCGTCCTTGGTGTAATGGCGCGCGCTGATGCTCAGAGTGGGAGCACCGACGGCCATCAGTCCCACGCCCTGCGCATTGGTCAGCTTCACCCAGCGGACATCCACCTTGCTGCCGTTTTCCTGCGGGCGCATGTATTCGACCCATTGCTGGTCCACCGTGCCGCTGTATACGCCGATGCGTTCGAAGGCCCGGTCGATCAGCGTTTCCTTCGGTCCGCGACCGTACCACGTGAGGTTCTCGAGTCCCGGCGCGGCCACCAACTCCGTGCCGAAGCGCGGCATCATGGCCAGCTTTTCCGTGCCCGGCTGATAGTCGCACGACACCAGCACATCGCCGCTGCCGTACACCGTGTACGTGAGCGTGTAGGAGGCGTGCACTACGGGCAACTCGGCGCGCACCACCACCTTCGCCGACGAGGCGTCCAGCTTCTCGACGGTCACATCCTGCACGTCCCACCGGGGCGCCGCTTCGCGCCACAACTGAATGTTCAACGACGGATCGCGAGCCACGCGGCCCTGCACGCTCTTCCAGCCGCCGCGATCGTTATTCGTGGGCGCGCGCCAGAAATCGGGCACCGGACCGCGCTGCAACAGGGTCACGCCCTTGTACCGGTAGTCCAAAATGACGCCGTTCTTCTTGTCGATGCGCAGGGCGAAGTGGGGACCCGAGAGTGCCGCCTCCTCCGCGTCATCCTTGACCTGGAGCGCGGCTTTGGCCGGCACGAACATGGCGGCCGAGGCGCTCACCGGCAGGCGGAACTGATCCCACGCCACCTCGTGACCGAGCGGCGCCCAATCCGCGGCATGCTTCAGCGTGAAGGAGACATTCAGCCAGTACTCCACACCCGGCTGGGCGTCGAGTTTCGGCAGCGAGAGAGTGTACTCGGCCTCGGAACGCGGCGCGATGTCCAGCGCCGGCAGCTTCCCGGACGCCACGGTGCGACCGTCGGCCTTCACTTCCCACGCGCCCTCGACGGCGTCCTTCGGGTTGGTGAAGTCGTACCAGTTCTTGACGCGGATCTTCCCCGCCCCGATATCGACGGGCTCGACATGCAGGTAGCGATACACGTACTTCAGCGCGTACAGTCCGGGGTGCGGCTTGCGGTCGGCGGAGACGAGTCCGTTGTTGTTGAAGTCGTTGTCATTGCGAACGCCGCTCTTGTCTTCCCACCATCCGCCGTACGCCAGGAAGGTGGATTGCGTGGTGTTCGCGCGATACTCGCCGGGTACTGGCAGCTTGATTCCCTGATCCACCCAGTCCCACACGAAAGCGCCCTGCGCGTTGGTGCCGGAATAGAAGATGTCCCAGTATTCCTTCAAGCCGCCGCTGGAATTACCCATCGCATGTTCGTACTCGCAGAGGATCAGCGGCATGTCCGGGCGCGCGGCGGCCAGTTGCTTCACGCGCTGCGGCGAGGGGTACATGAAGGAATTGATATCGGCATTGGAGCCGCCGTGGCTGGTGGTGCCCTCATAGTGGAAGGGACGCGAAGGGTCGCGTTTTTTGGTCCACTGGTACGCCGCGGCGGCATTCACGCCGTCGCCCGATTCGTTGCCCATGGACCAGATGATTACCGACGGGTGATTCTTATCGCGCTCCACCATGCGCTCCACGCGGTCCAGATACGCGGTCTGCCAGGCCGGGTCGTTCGTCAGACGATTGCGCACATCGTTGCCGTAGTGGTGGCATTCGATATTCGCCTCGTCCAGCACGTAGATGCCGTACTTATCGCAAAGCTCGTACCAGACGGGCGTGTTGGGGTAGTGCGAGGTCCGCACGGCATTGATGTTGAACTGCTTCATGAGGCGGATATCCTTGATCATGGATTCCACCGGCACATACTTCACGGTGTCTTCATTGTGCTCGTGGCGATTCACGCCCTTCACCAGAATGGCGCGGCCGTTCACCAGGAAGCGGCCACCTTTGATCTCCACGCGGCGTACGCCCACATTCTGCGGAATCACTTCCAGCACGGCGCCCGAGGCGTCGCGCACCGTCAGCAGCAGCTTGTATAAATACGGATCCTCGGCCGACCACTTGTGCGCCGCGGCCACGGGAATGGAAAGGCGCAGTTCGGACTCGCTACCGCCCGCCACCTCCACCGTACCGGTCGCGGCCTTCCCTGCCTCGCCGCCATTGCGATCTGCCAGAGATGCGGTGACCGTCACTTTCGACGCCTTCGCCGACAGGTTGGAAACGGCCGCGCGAACGTCCACCGTGGCGTCGCGGTAAGCGTCATCCAGATTCGTATGGACTTCGAAATCGCGCACGTGCTGATTGGGCGTGCTCCACAGGTAGACGTCGCGGAAGATGCCGCTCATGCGCCACATGTCCTGGTCTTCCAGGAAGGCGCCGTCGCCGAAGCGGTACACCTCGACGGCCAGCACGTTGGAGCCGGGCTTCAGATGCGGCGTGATGTTGAATTCGGCGGGGGTGCGGCTGTCTTCGCTATAGCCCACCTTCTGGCCGTTCACCCAGGCGTAGAATGCCGAATCCACGCCGTCGAAATGCAGGTAGATGGGGCGGCCCTTCCACTCGGGGGGCACCGTGAAGTGCAGGCGATAGCTGCCCACGGGATTGTACGTGTACGGCACCTGCGGCGGCTTGGAGGCGTCCTGCGGCCACGGGTAGATGATGTTCGTATAAATCGGGATATCGAAGCCGTGCATCTGCCAACTGGAGGGGACCGGAATGGTGCCCCATGCCGAATCGTCGAAGCCCGGCCGATAGAAATCCAGCGGCCGTTCCGCGGGACGCAGGGAGCCGTGGAATTTCCAGGCGCCGTTCAGCAGGTGGAACCACGGCGATTTGGCCCGGTCGCCGGTGCGGGCAAGGTCCGCCGACGGGTAGGCCATCATGGTGGCGTGCGGCTTCTCCGTTCCGATGTGGACTATCGCCGGATTATCCCATTCCGGCTTGTCGGCGCCGGCCAGGAGAGCGGAAGACATCAGAATCAAGAATACGCTGCGCATAAGCGGATGGTAACATCTGAATCCTGCCCTGATAAAGTGAGAACATGCTGAGAAAGTTCACCACACTGTTTGTGGGCCTGTGCCTCTGTGCGGCGGCGCGCAATCTGGAGATCTACTGGATTGACGCGGAGGGCGGCGCGGCTACCCTGATCGTGTCACCCAGCGGCGAATCCCTGCTGGTAGACACCGCCAACCGGACGCCGGACGATCGCGACGCCAAACGCATCCTCGCGGCGGCGCAAAAGGCCGGGCTGACGAAGATCGACTACCTGCTCACCACGCACTTTCACAGCGACCACATCGGCGCCATGCCAGCCCTCGCCAAGATGATCCCGATCGGCATGTATCTCGACCACGGCGAATCCGTCGAGATGGCGCGGCCTCAGGTGGCGGCGGCTTATAAGGACTACGTCGAGCAGACCCAGGGGAAGCGGCGGATTCTCAAACCCGGCGACAAGATCCCGCTGAAGGGCGTGGATGTGGACGTCATCATGTCGGCCGGACAAGCCATCACCAAGCCGATGAAGGGCGCGGGACAGCCGAACGCCGCTTGCGCCGATTTCCACGAGCACCCCGCCGAGCAGGATCCGGATAACGACCAGAGCGTCGGCATCGTTCTCCAATACGGCAAGTTCCGCTTCATCGATATGGGCGACCTCACCTGGAACTACGAGCAGAAGCTGGTCTGTCCCAACAATCTGATCGGCCCCATCGATCTGTTTCAGACCACGCACCATGGCCTGGAGAGGTCGAATTCGCCGCAGTTTGTCTGGGCCATTCGGCCCACGGTGGCGGTGATGAACGATGGTCCTCGCAAGGGCGGACCGGCGAGCGTGTTTGAGGTGTTGCGGAAGTCGCCGGGACTGGAAGATATCTGGCAGGGACACCTGGCGCTGGGCACTCCCAAGGAGGTCAACACCGACGAGAAGATGATCGCGAATCTGGCGACTTCGACCGACTGTCCCGCTAATTTGCTGCAGGTGTCGGTGGACACCGCGGGAAAATACACGGTCAGCAATCTGCGTAACAATTTCAGCAAAACGTATCAAGCGAAGTGAAGCGAGCCGATCTACTCGTACCGCAGGGCTTCGGTGGGATTGAGGCGGGCGGCGCGATTGGCCGGGAGGATTCCGAAGACGAGGCCGACCAGGCAGGAGACTCCGAAGGCCACCACGATGGCCACTGGGGAAATGGGGATGCGGATGTCGGCGAAGAGGGCCACACTCAGCGGAATTGCCACGCCCACCAGGATGCCGGCGATGCCGCCCGTCAGGCTGATCATGGTGGCTTCCGCGAGAAACTGCATCAGAATGGCGCGCGCCGAGGCGCCTACGGCCAGACGAACGCCGATTTCGCGGGTCCGCTCCGTCACCGTCACCAGCATGATGTTCATGATGCCGATTCCCGAAATGAGCAGGGTGATGGCCGAGACCAGCACCAGCACCAGCGATAGTATCAGCGAGATGTTCTTCGCCGCGTCGAGGATGGCTGTCAGCGTGTCCACGCGGTAATGCGCGCCGGGACGGTGCCGGCTCTCGATGAGGCCTTGTACGCGCAGCGCGACGCGCTCCACTTCCTGCGGCGACCGGACCTGCACGTATAGCGGGTCGATCCGTTCCACGGGCGTAAAATAGCGCAGAACCGTGATCGGCATGACGATGGTGTCGCGCTCGATTTCCGATTGGCCGAAGGTCTCCACGCGCTCGTGGAAGGTGCCGATGACGGTGAACTGGAGGCCGAACAACTTGACGGTCTGATTCAACGCGGCATTGCGCGTGCCGTACATGCGCTCGGCCAGATGGTCGGTCAGCAGCGCCACTTTTTCGCGGCCGGACACATCGCCGGCATCCAGAAAACGGCCGGAGCTGATCACGATATTGCGCACTTGGGCGTAATCGCCATCGGTGCCGTTGATCTTGACGTCCTGGAGCTTGCCGCCGATCAGGATCTGGTCGAAGTTCGACATGATGCCGGTGGTCGCGACGATGTCCGAGGGCAGGTCGTGGCGGATGGCCTCGACGTCGCCCATTTTGATGTAGTCGGCATCGGCGGTGGAGGCGGCCGGTCCGGCGGAAACGTAGTAGGCGAAGATGATGTTGGAGCCGATGCCCTCCACCTGCTGCAAGATATAGTCGCGGCTGGTGAGGGAGATCGTCACGACCAGAATCACCGACGCGGTACCGATCAACATGCCGAGGCAGGTAAGCAGGCTGCGCACCGGGTTGGCACGCAGCGCCTGGGCACTGAAGCGGAGCGATTCGGTGAAGAACATCGCGGGGGCTTAGGAGCCCTGCACCTGTTTGAGAAGTTTGGCCGCGTCACTACGGGGCGGATCGTCGGGCGACAGAGTGGAAGTCATGTATCGCTTGAGCAATTCCTTCGCAACCTGCAGATTCCGGCCACTTTTGATGTACAGGTCGGCTTTGGCGTAGAGTAGCTTGGGGCTGTCGGGCGCGATCTTCTCGGCGCGCGCCAGGCTCTCATCGGATTCCTGATAGCGACCGTGTTTGGCCAGGAAGCGGGCCAGGTCGATGAAGCGACCCACCTGGTGCGGGGCCACTTCGATGGCGCGGCGCAGTTGCTCTTCGGCGGTGGAGAATTCCTTGCGTTTTTCGGCCAGTTTGGCCTGGGCGAAATGGCCTTCACCCGGATTGATTTCCGAGATGCGCGGCACCAGTGCCTGCGCCTTGTCGAGGCCGCCACCGAGAAAGCCTGGAGCCTCCATGTAGTACTCGAAAAGATCGTTCAGCGCGTCCAGATTGCGCGGGTTCAGTTGTACGGATTTTTCGAAATACTGGCGGGCCTTGGTGGCGTATCCGGGGGCGGTGAAGGGACTCGACGTTTCAGCGCGGCGTCCGAAGGCGCGGGCGAGCCAGAGGGCTGAATTGGAGTTGGCGGGGTCGGCGGAGAAGGCCTTTTCGAGGGCCTCGCTGGCCTTTTTAAATTCGCCCTGCATATAGAGGTTACGGCCAATCAGGTCGTAAACCGCGGCGTCCTTCTCCGGGAGGCCATTCAGTATTTTGAGCGACTGATCGAATTCGGTGCGGTTATACAGTTTTCGCGCTTGCTCGATGGATGCATCGGAAGCCCAGAGAATCGACACCAAACTCAATAACGCGAGTAGTTTCACCCTTTACCTTTTCGGAAATCCTAGTTTATCTCACCTATACAGATGAACCAGAGGGGAAAGGGGTTTCAGGTTCGGCGGCGGCCGGCGTCAGTTTTTCAGTGCCGGGCCGGTGTGCCGGGCTTCGAAAAGCCGCTGCATGGGTGGATAATGGCTGGAATCATGTGGAAACGCCTGATGCCCGTTTTTCTGCTACTCGCGCCGGCATGGCACGCGCAGGATCTCGCCGGGAAAGCCGACGAGTTTGTCCGCTCCTTCGCCGAGCAGAAGCGATTCCAGGGTTCGGTGCTGCTGGCGCAAGACGGCAAGCCGCTATTTCGCAAGAGCTATGGCTTGGCCGACGCCGAATGGGACGTCTCGAATACGCCCGACACCAAGTTTCGGTTGGGCTCGATCACCAAGCAGTTCACCTCCGCGCTCATTCTGCAATTAGTGGAGCAGGGCAAGATCAAGCTGGACGATTCGGTACGCAAGTATTACCCCGCAGCGCCGGACGCGTGGCAGCCCGTCACCATCCATGATCTGCTGTCGCACCAGTCGGGCATTCCCAGCTATACCGAGCTGCCGGGCTTTTTCGAAAAGCTGGCCGGCACCGCGCGGACGCCGCTCGAAATCATCCAGCTCACTGAGAAGATGCCGCTCGAGTTCGACCCCGGCACTCAGTACAAATACGACAACACGGGATACATCGTGCTGGGTTACATCATCGAAAAGGTTACCGGCAAGAGCTACGAGCAGCAGTTACACCAGGCGATTCTGGATCCGCTGGGCATGCACGATACGGGCTTCGATCACTACACAGCCATCCTGCATCATCGCGCCGAAGGCTACGAATATGATGGCGGAACGCTGCGCCGCGCGCCTTTCCTGGATATGTCGCTGCCCTACGCCGCGGGCTCGCTGTACTCCACGGTGGACGACCTTCTCAAATGGGATCAGGCCCTCTACGGCACGCAGGTGCTGTCCGCGGCGTCCAAGGAGAAAATGTGGACGCCGAATCGCAGCGATTATGGCTACGGCTGGCAGATCACCACGCGCTTTGGCGAGCACGCGGTGGAGCACGGCGGCGGCATCAATGGCTTCAATACGATGATCATTCGGATTCCGGAAAAGAAACTACTGGCGGTGACGCTGGCGAATGCGAACACGAATGCCACCGGTCCCATCGCCGCGGGTCTGCTGGGGCTGGCTTTGGGCCATCCGGCGGCGGCGCCGAAGACGCACACTCGCATCGGACTGACGGTGGCACAGATGAAGCCATTCGAAGGCGTCTATGCCTTGAATGGCGATTTCAAGCTGACCATCAAAGTGGACGGCGACCATCTCAGCGCGCAGGCTACGGGTCAGAATCCGGTCCCGCTGCAGCCCCTGAGCGCTACGGGATTCTTCAACGACGGACTAAATCTCGAAGTCGAGTTCGACAAAGACGCGCAGTCTCTCACGCTGCACCAGAATGGCGCCGATCTGAAGTTCAAACGGTAGGCTGGACAGGCTTAAGCCTATCCTACGTGGTCGTGGAAGTTGATCCTGGCGAAAGGACCAGCGAGATGGAGCTGTCGCCATCGCCGGTCTCGTCGCTTTCGCCGTATACGTGGTAGTAGTATGTCGTCAGACCGCAGAGCAGCAGCAGCGCCATGGTGATGCCGAACCATTTCAAGGTGGCGCCGTTCCAGGCAGCGTCGCGCGAAACCGCGGCCATGGTGGCCTTGACAATGGAAAATGCAGCGCCGGAGGCCAAGCCCAACTTGAGGTACCAGGGCATCAGGTCCAGGTGGCCTTGGCCTCCCACTTCACTCCACACCAAAAATATAGCGATCAAAGCGACGAGGAACTGCGTCGTATAAGCAAGACGAAGAATGGGCATCCGGTAGTGTTAAACAATCATAGTACGTTATCCTGGTGATAGATGTCTCAACCTGGCTTGGGGCCTTCCCGCTCCTGGCATAACTTTAAAAATGCGTTTGGCCTGGCGATGGATTCCATCCGTTCGCACAAGCTGCGTAGCTTTTTGACGCTGCTCGGTGTGATCATCGGCGTCGCCAGCGTGATTATGGTGGGCGCCGCCATTGATGGGCTGGGCGTGTATGCGGAGGCTAGTACGGCCAAGGCCTTCGGTTCCGAATCGTTCCTGGTGGCGCAGATTGCGGCCACGGGACGCATGAGCCGCCGCGAGTACTTCGACAAGATCAAGCGGAACAAACCCATTCGCACGGTGGACGCGCGCTATCTGGAGGCCCTGGATGGCGACAAGGTGCTTTACAGTCCCTATCGCAATCACATCTCGGATGTGAAGCGCGACAACCTATCCTGCGAAGACACCACCATTCTGGGCGTCTCCGCCGATATGGTGAACATCCGCGACATCGGCGTGGTGGACGGCCGTTTCTTCACGCAGCAGGAAGACCGCTCCCGCGCGTATGTGGGAGTGATTGGGGACGGCGTCAAGACCACGCTGTTTCCCGGCGATGATTCGCCGCTCGGCAAGATTGTCCGCATCGAAGGCATCGAGTTTACGGTGGTGGGCGTACAGGAAAAGTTGGGATCGGCTTTCGGCCGCGACCAGGACAAATCCATCTACATCCCCGTCACGGCTTTCGATCGCATGTACGGACCGGGCAACGGCTTCGCTCTCTTCGGACGCGCGCGGCCCGGCACCGGACTCTCCCTGCAGGATTCTCTGGACCTGACCCGGGTGGCACTGCGCGCCCGCTTTCACGCTCGTCCCGGACAGGACGATAATTTCGATACACTCACGCCCGACGCGATCCGCGGCTTTATCGATCAGTTGCTGGGCATGGTAGCGGCTATCGTGGTGCCTGTGACCTGCATTTCGCTGGTAGTGGGCGGCATCGTGATCATGAACATTATGCTGGTGAGCGTGACGGAGCGGACCCGCGAGATCGGCGTGCGCAAATCGCTGGGCGCGCGGCATAGCGACGTGATGATGCAGATTCTGATCGAGGCCGTAGTGCTGGCCATGATGGGCGGCGCGTTGGGCGTTGCTCTGGGCGCGCTGGTCACGACGATTCTGGGCAAGGTCTTCGGGCTTTCCCTGAGCATCACGCCGGGCTACGTGGTGCTTTCCATCGCCGTCTCCAGCATTGTGGGCGTCGTTTCGGGATGGTACCCGGCATCGCGGGCGGCCAAGCTCGATCCGGTGGTCGCGCTGCGGTCGGAGTAAACCTTGAACATCAGCCCCAAGGAAAACATGCAGATGGCGATGTCGGCGGTGTGGACGCACCGCTTCCGCTCGCTGCTCACCATTCTCGGCATCGTCATCGGGATTACCACGGTGGTCACGGTGGCGTCGCTGCTCACCGGACTCCGTCAGGGCGTGGTCGACTTCTTCCAGGAACTCGGCCCGGACAATATTTTCCTCTATAAGACCTCCGGCGATCCCAACGCCAACGAACAGCAAGTGCCGGTCAAAGAGCGCAAGCGCCGGGCCATGAAGGTGGAGTACGCCGACTTCATCAAGCGCTGGTGCACCACGCTGGACGATGTGGGGCTCACGCTCTATATCCCCGCGGCAGTGGACGGCAACCCGATCACCGCGCGCGTGCCGGGCTACGAATCGGACACGATCAATGCGGTCGGGCTCTCCGCCAATCAGGCCGATATTGCGCCGCGCGATTTCGCGTCGGGACGCTTTTTCACGCCCGAAGAAGACCAGCGCGGGGCGCATGTGGCAATCATCGGATCCAACGTGGCCGACGCGCTGTTCCCCACCGGCAACGCCGTGGACCGCTCCTTCATGATGGATGGCGCGGAGTATCGCGTGATTGGGGTTTACGCCAAAGCCAAGGGCGGATTTTTCGGTGAGAACGGACAGGACAACACCGTCGTCATTCCCATTCACACGGCCGCCAATCGCTACCCGCAACTGGACCGTTACATGATTACGGCCAAATCCAAGCCGGGCCGCCGGCAGGAAGCCTACGACGAAGTGGACGCCACCATGCGGCGTCTGCGCCACCTGGCCACGGGCACCGCGGACGACTTCGCCATCTCGACGCCGGACCAGATCATTCAGCAGTTCGACCGCATCACCAGCCTGATCGGTCTGGTGGCCATCGCCATTTCGGCGCTGGGACTTCTGGTGGGCGGAATCGGCGTGATGAACATCATGCTGGTCAGCGTCACGGAGCGCACGCGCGAAATCGGAGTTCGCAAGGCTCTGGGCGCGCGCCGACGCGACATTGTCGGACAGTTCCTGGTGGAAGCCATGACGCTCACCGGAGCCGGAGGCACGCTCGGCATTATCATTTCGGTACTGATCACCATGCTGGTGGGCGCGCTGGTCCCTTCGCTCCCGTCTAAAGTTCCCACCTGGGCGCTGGTCACGGGCTTCACTACTTCCGTCGCCGTCGGCGTCTTCTTCGGAGTCTGGCCGGCCGTCAAAGCGTCGAGACTCGATCCGGTGGAGGCCCTGCGCTATGAATAACTCCCTATGGCGTTGATCGAAAGCTGTAGCGACCTCTCCAAATCCTTCGGTTCCCGGCAACTCTTCACCGGAATCTCGCTCGGCATTTCCGAAGGGGAACGGCTGGGCCTGATCGGACCGAACGGCTCCGGCAAATCCACGCTGCTGAAGATTCTCTGTGGCCGTCTGGAGCCGGACTCCGGATCCATTTCCGTCCGCCGCAATACGCGCGTCGGCTACGTGGCGCAGGACGCCGAATTCGAGCCAGGCCATACCGCCGCCGAGGTGATTGCCGAAGCCATCGCCGGCGAATCGCTGGATGAATTGGAGCATGCCGCTCGCATCAATCAGACGCTGGGGCGCGCCGGCTTCAGCGATGGCAGCGTGCTTACCGAAACGCTCTCCGGCGGTTGGCGCCGACGCCTGGCGATCGCCCGGGAACTGGCGCGTCAGCCCGACCTCCTCTTTCTGGACGAGCCGACCAACCATCTCGACCTGGATGGCATTCTCTGGCTGGAAAAGCTGCTCGCCACCTCGTCCTTCGCCAGCGTGGTGGTCAGCCATGACCGCTACTTCCTGGACAACGTGGTGAACGATATGGCGGAGATCGACCGCGTCTATCCCGAGGGCATTTTCCGCGTGGAAGGCTCGTACAGCCATTTCCTGGAGCGCAAGGCCGAATTCCTGCTGGCGCAGACCAGCCGGCAGGATTCGCTGGCCAATAAGGTGCGGCGCGAAGTGGAGTGGCTGCGCCGCGGGGCCAAGGCGCGCACCGGAAAATCCAAAGCCCGCATCGATGAAGCCGGCCGCATGATGCGCGAACTCGGCGACCTGGAAACGCGCAGCGCCAAAGGCGTCACGCAGATCGATTTCACGGCCACGGAGCGGCGCACCAAACGCCTGGTCTCGGTGGAAAACGTGACCAAGAGCCTGGGCGGGCGGACGCTCCTTCGCGACTTGTCGTTCACGCTGACTCCCGGCACCCGGCTGGGTCTGCTGGGTCTCAACGGCACCGGCAAAACCACGCTCCTCCGCATGCTGGCCGGCGAACTGCTCCCCGATTCAGGCGTTATCCAAACGGCCGACGCGCTGCGCACGGTCTACTTCGATCAGGCGCGCGAGCAGCTCGATCTCTCGCAGACTCTGCGCCACGGACTGGGCGCGCATGGCGACACGGTGATCTTTCAGGACCGTCCCATTCACGTGGCCGGTTGGGCTCGCCGCTTCCTGTTCGATTCGGGGCAGCTCGACCGTCCGCTGGCCAGTCTCTCCGGCGGCGAGCAGGCCCGCGTGCTGATCGCGCGCCTGATGCTGCAGCCGGCCGACCTGCTATTGATGGACGAGCCGACCAACGATCTCGACATTCCCACGCTCGAAGTGCTGGAGGACAGCCTCACCGAGTTCCCCGGCGCGCTCGTCCTGGTGACTCACGATCGTTATCTGCTGGACCGTGTTTCGACGGCCGTGCTGGGTTTGGACGGCCAGGGCGATACCGTGATGTATGCCGATTACTGGCAGTGGGAGCAGGCCCAATTCGCGCCCAAGCCGAAGGCGGAAAAGGCGGCGCCGCCACCGGCAGCGAAGTCCGGCAAGAAGAAACTGTCGTACCTGGAAGCGCGCGAATGGGAACAGATGGAAGCCCGCATCCTCGAAGCCGAGGAGGCCGCCGACGCCATTCGCGCCGAGATGCATTCGCCGGAAGTTGTGTCCGACGGTCCGCGGCTGCAAGCCTGCTACCTGCGCCTGCAGGAGGCCGAAGGACGCATCGCCGCACTCTACGAGCGGTGGGCCGAACTGGAAAGCGTTATCGGTTCAAAGGACGCTCGTTGATCCAGTGGAAACCTCTGGTGAGTAGCAGGAACTTCTTCGGGTCGATCTTCTTCAACTTGATGGAAACCGTGTCCGCACCGAGTTTGCCGGTGAGCAGGACATGGTCGGCATCCGGCCGCGTATAGTTCATATTGCCGGGCGCGCTCTTGCCCACCGTCACCGTGAGGCCGCTGCCGGACGCATCGTACTTGGTGTTGTACCGCAGTACGGTGTCGTCCATCGTGCGCACGGTCATGACGGTGGCATTGTCCACGGCCACTTTGCGCGGCCGCGCCGGGTCGAGTCCCACCTCTTGTCCGTTGCGGATGAAGCTCTCGACATCGTACGCGCCATATAGCGGGGGCCGCTGCGGATGGACATAGCGAGCCTGGTACGCCTCCCATCCGCCGTGCAGTTCGCCATACAGAATCTGTCCGACAAACAGGACTTGTACGGCGATGGCGGCGATGCGCAGTTTGCGATTGGCGAAGCGCGGCGCGGAATAGTCCGCAGGCTCGACGGGACGGTTGAGAATCAGCAGGCGGAACAGACGGGGCAGATCCGGCGCCATCAGGAAGACCGCGATCAGCAGCAGGTTCGTGGAGTACAGTTTCACCGGCGTGTCGTAGCAGAAATTCAGCGCCACCACGTTGGCGACCACGGCAATGCAGATCATCGAGCCGAGCAGTGTGGTGCGGCGAAAGAATAGCAGCAGGCCGCCCGTCACTTCGGCGCACCCGGAAAAGATGATGTAGGGCAGAGATGCGCCCATGAACCACCACAGCGAGCCCATCGGCGAGAATTCCCCGTACGGTTCGAGCAGGCGCGCGAAGCCAGGTGTGCCGAACTGGAGCGGGAAGACCTTGGCGAAACCGTACGAGAGCATCGTCACGCCCAGCGTGTAGCGCAGCAGGAGCCGCAGCCAGGAATGGAGGCGGGTGTACTCCAGTTGCCGGCGTCCCAGCACACTCCAGATCGCCATGCCTGCCAGCGAGACCACCACATTGCACAGCGTCTCGACGTAATCCAGCGTGGTATCGCCGCTGCCGGTGAGGAAGCGCGTGGTGACTTCGCCGGCAAGGTGAAACACGTGAACGGCCACCCAGGTTTCGATGCCGTCCCACAGGTTCATGTAGGGTTTGGTGAGCCACGAAGTCCCGGGCACGGAGGAGAGCAGGTTGGCGGTGCCGTGCGCCGGCGCCATGTAGAGCACGTAATAGCAGAACAGAAAGCGGAACAGCAGGCGAAGCGCAAATGGCCAGGGTTTGTGTGGTGTATTCATGGCTTCCTGGCATTTTACTCTGCCCGTGCTTGACAGGTGGCGGCCTCTAGTGCTAAAAATCTAGCAGGTACATGCTAAAAATTTAGCATGAAAGGGAAAGACGATGAGGCCCTTTGTGATCTCCACGCTACTGCAGGCCGGCTTGGTGGCCTTGCTCTTCACGCTGGTTTCGAATCCCGCCGTGCAAGTCCAGGTGCGGCAGGCGGTGACGCTGGTGATGCCGCTGGAAATGGCGCCCTCGATCCGGCCCAAGGTCGCGGCCATACAAGGTGGAGGCGGAGGCGGCGACCGGTCGCTGCTGCCTGCCAGTAAGGGACGGCTACCGAAGACGGCAGTGCGGCAGTTCGTGCCGCCCTCGGCAGTCCTGAATAATGCGGCGCCGCGCCTCACGATGGAGCCGGCCATTCTGGCGCCGCCCGACGTGGTGCTGGCGAGTGTCAACATGCCGAACTACGGGGACCCGATGGGTAAGATCGGGCCGCCGTCGAACGGCACCGGGTCGGGGGGCGGAATCGGCAGCGGGAAAGGTGGGGGTGTCGGGGCGGGAACTGGAGGCGGCCTGGGTCCAGGCGAAGGCGGCGGCTTTGGCGAAGGAGTATCTGCGATTGGCGGCAGCGTCAGTAAGCCGATCGCGATTTACGCGCCGGAGCCCGAGTATTCGGACGAGGGCCGCCGGGCGCGACTGCAGGGCACGGTGATCGTGGAACTCGTGGTGGACCCGAGCGGCAAGACCCGCGACCCGAAAGTAGTCAAATCCTTGGGGCTTGGCCTGGACGAGCAGGCTCTGAAGGCAGTGGCTACGTGGCGCTTCAAGCCGGCGCTAAAAGATGGCAAGCCGGTGGCTGTCATGGCAGACATCTACGTAGGCTTTCACCTGCTGTAAGGCTTACTGAGCCGGCTCTTTCGCACTCCCGAAGACTCTCGCGAAGATCCTGTCTACGTTGCGCAGTTGGCGCTCGAGCGAGAATGCTTCGGCGATCTTCTCCGGGGGGAGCACGGCCCTGACTTCGGGATCGTTCTCGATGGCTTCCCGGAAATTGCTCTCTTCTTCCCAAGCCCGCATGGCGTGGCTCTGCACCAAGCGATACGCCTGCTCGCGCAGCATGCCCGCCGCGGCCAGGTCCAGCAGCACCTGACCGGAGAAGACGAGTCCCTGCGTCAACTCCAGATTGCGCCGCATGCGCTCCGGATAGACCAGAAGCTGATCCACCAGTTTCGTGGTTTTCTCCAGAAGATAGTCGGCCAGGATCGTGGAGTCCGGCAGAATCACGCGCTCGACCGACGAGTGCGAGATGTCGCGCTCATGCCACAGGGCGACGTCTTCGAATGCCGCTTGCACGTTGGCGCGGACCACGCGCGCCAGACCGCAGATTTGCTCGCACGTGATGGGGTTTCGCTTGTGCGGCATGGCGGAACTGCCCTTCTGCCCGCGCGAAAAAAACTCCTCGGCCTCGCGGACTTCGGTGCGCTGCAGGTGGCGCACTTCCAGCGCGATTTTCTCGCACAGTGCCGTGGCCAGAGCCAGAGTCGAGACGAAATTGGCGTGGCGGTCACGCTGAATCACCTGCGAGGCGACCGGCGCCGGTTTCAGGTTGAGCCTGGCGCAAATCATCTCTTCCACTTCCGGACCGATGTGGGCGAAGGTCCCGACCGCGCCCGAAGTCTTGCCCACGCGGAGATCTTCCACGGCGGCGCGCAGGCGCTCGAGGTTGCGACCGGCCTCCACGTACCAGATGGCCAGCTTGAGGCCGAAGGTAATGGGCTCGGCATGGACGCCGTGTGTGCGGCCGATCTGTACGGTGTCCTGAAACTCCAGGGAGCGCCGCTTGAGCACGGCTTGGAGGGCTTCCATGCCGCGAATCACGATGGCGCCGGCCTGCTGCAACATCAGCGCCTGGGCGGTATCCACCACGTCGTTCGAAGTCAGGCCGTAGTGGAGCCAGCGGGAAGCTTCGGGATGTCCGGCCGCCGCCATGGACTCCGCCACCGCGGTGGTGAAGGCGATGACGTCATGCTTCACTTCGCGTTCGATTTCCAGAATGCGGGCGACGTCGAATCCGGCGTGCTTGCGCAGCAGTTGCGCAGCTTCGGCCGGGACCACGCCCAGTTCGGCCAGCGCTTCACTAGCGGCCAGTTCCACTTCCAGCCATTGCTGGAACTTGTTCCGGTCGCTCCAGATGTTGCCCATCTCGGGCCTGGTGTATCTCGCAATCATAAATGTTCTCGGGTATGGGTTAAAGGCAGAAAACTTCCGACGGCCGGCTCTGTTCGGCAATCGCCAGACTGGTGGAAAAGCCGCGCTGTTCGAGCGATTGAGAGGCGATCATGCGGACAATCTCCGGGTGGTTGTTCAATTCGCTGAGGTGTCCCAGAATCAGGTTGCAAGTGCAAGAATCCAGGTCTTGCAGCAGATAGTCGGACATCACCAGATTGGACAGGTGGCCGACGCGGCTCATCACGCGCTGCTTGACGCTCCACGGGTAAGGACCCACCTTCAGCATATCCAGATCGTGATTGGCTTCGAGCAGCAGCATGTTGGTGCGGCGCAGGTGGAACTTGATGGATTCGGGGATGTAGCCCAGGTCCGTGGCGATGCCGATGCGGATGCCTTCGGCTTCGAAAGTGAAGCCCACGGGATCGATCGCGTCGTGAGGA
>DASZMZ010000362.1:0-18575 GCA_035551455.1 Candidatus Sulfopaludibacter sp. | reverse complement strand
ACTGGTTCCCATATTGTCTCCTCCAAAGACAGTTCACTACGGTTGTTTTGGTTGGCACGAATCACTGAGCGTCTCGATCGTGCGTACTTTGATGACGGGAAGGGTTCCGCCGGGATTGGAAATCCCCCGGACGGTGACCTTATGACCCATGTGCTTGGCGAAGCCTTCCTCTGGAAAGCCGTCCGCCTGCAGGTTGGCGATCGGGGAAAGGTTCCGATCGTCCACAAGAACGTAATGGCTGTCCTGCTGATCCACGCACCCGGTCAACGCAGTCCCCTGCTGCTTTTTGGTGGGTTCCGTCTTTGGCGTCTGGTCGCGGGCCTGAAGTTGAGCATGAGCGAGGAACAGGAACAAGGAGTAGTGTGCGACCAGCAGCGGGCTATTGAGCCATCTTTTCATTCCGCCCTCGTGCTGCGAAACCAAACAGCACTTCGTGTGCCAAATGATACTTCGCTTTTTCACCGAAGTGCAAGAGGTTTTCTAAACTACGTACAGACAATAACATAGGGGTCAAAGATTAGGCCTACTAAGGTTAGTTTACCGAAAGCTAGAAACGTATAATTTTTCCCACCACCGGGCAATGTTTGCCCACTCGTCCATGGATGGCGAGTAAGGGTTATATGATGGAGGGGTGCCCGCCTGGCGCTCCGGACTTGCGCTGCTGACCCTCAGCAGAGTGTTGGCTTCGCAAACTTATTCGCCGCCCGCCGGCGACCGGCCCGCTATCCGCCGCGCCACCTCCTCGATTCTGCCGGGTGGACGCGTCATTTCCCAACTCGGCGACGAATACGCTACCGGCCCAGGACCATTCGGACTTGCCCTCAGCCCTTCGGGCAAGATCGCCGCTACGGCCAATGGCGGACCCTGGCGGTACGGCATCACCGTTCTGGAACACGGAAAGCAGCGCTGGGACACGCGACAACTGGCCGCCCGCTCCATGGACGCCCTGGATCAGTTCGGTCCCACGGATTGGCGCGGCGTCTCCACCGGGATTGCCTTTTCCGGCGAGCACAACCTCTATGTGTCGGAAGGCAACTCGGGCCGGATCAGCCTTTTCGACTCCAGCGACGAGCGCCGCCGGGTGATCGACCTGAACCAGGGCGGCTATCGCGACAGCTATTCCGGCGACCTGGCATTCGACGCCGAGCGCAACATATTGTATGCGGTGGATCAGGCGAATTGCCGGGTGGCGGTCATCGACGGAAAGACCCGGCAGATCCTTGCCTCGGTGCGCGTCGGGCGGCTCCCCTTCGCGATGACGCTGTCGCCCGACCGTCAAAAGCTGTACGTCACGAACGTGGGACTGCTGGAATACCATCCGCTTCCCGGCGCCGATGCCAACGACCCCCGTGCGTCCGGCCTGCCCTTCCCCGCCTTCGGCTTCCCAAGTCCGGAGGCTGTCGCGGGTGTCGAACGGACGACTTCTCGCGGCACGGTGAAGGTGCCGGGCACGGGCGACCCGCATGCGCCCGAGGCCAACTCGCTGGCGGTGATCGACGTGGCCACTCCGGCCAGTGCCAAGGTCGAGGTCTTCGTGCCCACCGGCGGTAGTCCGTCGGGAGTGGTGGCGACTGCGGACAGGGTCTTCGTCTCCAACGCTGCGTCCGATTCGGTCACTGTGATTGACGCCAAGGACAATCGGGTGCTCGACCAGATTCCCCTGCGCATCGCGGGGCTGGAGGGACTGCGCGGCATCATCCCGCTGGGGATGGCTTACCACGAGAAATCCGGCTGGCTGCTGGTGGCCGAGGCGGGGATCAACGCGGTGGGCGTGATCGACGTGGCCGCCAAGCGATTGATCGGCCACTTGCCGGCGTCGTGGTATCCCACCCGGGTCGCGCTGGATCATGACACCGTGCTGGTGGCCAATGCCAAAGGCCACGGCATGGGACCGAATGCGCCGGGCGGTCCACGAGGCATGCTGCTGCCCAGCCAGAGACTGCAGGGCAGCGTGTCCATATTCAATCTGCCGGCCGTTGAAGAACTGGCCGCGCACACGGAATTTGTGATGCAGGCGAACGGCTTACGGCCGCATCCGCCGGGGACGTCGAAGCTGCCGGGCGATGTCCGCCACGTGGTCCTCATCGTCAAGGAAGGACGCAGCTATGACGACATCCTGGGCGACATTCCTTCCGCATCCAATGGACCCGCCATGGGTTCGGCCGAACTGGCGCACCTGGGCACCAGCGGCTTCGTGGATGGCCGGCACGTCCGCATGAGCCTGCGCGACGCCAACATCACTCCGAATCACCACGCCATCGCGCGGCAGTGGTCTTTCAGCGACAACTTCTACTCCGATGGCGACGCGAGCCTGGACGGCCATCATTGGATTGTCGGCGCCTATCCCAACGCCTGGACGCAGAGCTCCATCGCCGCGGCGCTCGGGGAACTCAAGGATTTCCGCCTGGGCAGCCCCGGCCGTCTCGCCTTCGCCGGGACTGCCTCCTCCGTCCAGCCGGAGGACCAACCGGAAGGCGGCAGTCTGTGGCACCACCTGGCGGCACACAACGTATCCTTCTATAACTTCGGCGAGGGCTTCGAACTGGCGGGCGTCACCGAGGGCACCGGCATGCCGCCGCTGGGCGCGCGGTTCCTCACGAATACGCCGATGCCGGAGCCGCTCTACCGGAACACGTCGCGGGATTACCCCGGCTACAACATCCATACGTCCGACCAGTTCCGGGCGTCGCAATTCATCCGCGAGATCGACGAGAAGTACGTGAAGACGGGCGCCGAACTGCCTCAGTTCCTGTATATCTACCTGCCCGGCGACTACAGTGGACCGGCCCGCCCCGCCGATGGGTATCCGTACGAAGAGTCGTTTGTGGCGGACAACGATTACGCCTTGGGACGGATCCTGGAGTATCTCTCGGGGACCAAGTGGTGGAACTCCATGGCCGTTTTCGCTACCGAGGCCGCGGCGCAGGGCGGCGTCGATCACGTGGATTCCCATCGGACGCTGCTGCTTGCGGCTGGGCCGAGCCTGAAGAAGAACTATGTTTCGCACACCAATAGCAGCTTCCCCGGACTGCTCAAGACTATCTTTGGTTTGTTGCACATCCCTGCGATGAACCTGTTCGATGCCACGGCCGCGGACCTGGCCGACTGCTTCGCGGCGCAGCCCGACCCGGCCCCGTACCACGCACTGCCACTGGATAAGCGGATCTTCGACCCCACCCAACCGATCAGCCAATTGTCTCGATAGCAAGAATCTTTATGCCAGGTCCGACATCTAACCAGTAGTCACATGAAAAAACAAATTCTGGGAATTCACCACGTGACCGCCATTGCCGGCGATCCGCAAAAGAACCTGGATTTCTACTCCGGCGTTCTGGGCCTTCGCCTGGTGAAACTCACTGTCAACTTCGACGATCCGGGCACGTACCATCTTTATTACGGTGATGGAGCCGGTCACCCTGGCACCATCATCACGTTCTTTCCGTGGGCCAGCGCGCCGCGCGGCCGCTACGGCAACGGGCTGGTCACCGAGACCGCCTTCGCCATTCCCGAGCAGGCTCTCGACTTCTGGACAGCCAGATTCACGGAACGCAATGTGGCATTCGAAAGCTCCGAGCGGTTCGGCGAGAAGCTGATCTCGGTCACCGATCCCGACGGACTCAAGATCGAACTCATCGCCACCGCAACCGCGCCGGACGATCGGGCCTGGCAGTCCGGTCCGGTGCCGCTGGAATTTGCCATTCGCGGCTTTCACAGCGCCACGCTATCGGAGGCCGACCATCGCGCAACCGCCACGCTTTTGACCGACACGATGGGCTTCAAACTGGTGGCCGAAGACGCCAATCGCTTCCGGTATGCCGTGGATTCCGGCCAACCGGCGAATCTGGTGGACATTGTGCGCGCACCGGAGCAACGGCAGGGCCGCGTCCTGGTGGGCACCGTCCACCACATTGCCTGGCGCACGCCGGACGACGCGCAGCAACTGGAATGGCTGGGCGAATTGTCGCGGCTCGAGTATGGCGTCTCGCCGGTGATGGACCGCAAGTACTTCCACTCCATCTACTATCGGGAGCCGGGCAACATCCTATTTGAGATTGCTACCGATCCGCCCGGATTCGCCGTGGACGAAGCCGCGGAGACGCTCGGTTCGCACCTGGTGCTGCCGTCATGGCTGGAGTCCGACCGGCCGCGTCTGGAAACGGTGCTGCCGAGGTTGCGCTTATGAGCCAGGCGTCGGTAATTCTGTTGCATGGCCGCGGAGGTTCATCGGAAGACATTCTCACGCTGCGCGAAGAATTCGCGGTCCCCGGCGTGGCCTGGTACGCCCCACAGGCGCCGGGCCACTCCTGGTATCCGTATTCGTTCCTGGCGCCGATCGAGCAGAACGAGCCGTGGCTTTCGCAGGCGCTGGAACAGATCGGCAAAATCGCGGCCGGGATTGCGCCGGAAAAGCTGGTGATCGCGGGGTTTTCGCAAGGCGCCTGCCTGGCCACGGAGTTCGTGGCGCGCAATCCGGCCCGCTATGGCGGGTTGATCGCCTTCACGGGAGGGTTGATCGGACCGCTCGGCAAGACATTCGAGTATCCCGGTTCCCTGGCGGGAACGCCGGCCTTTTTGGGCTCGGGCGACCCCGACCCGCACGTACCGTGGTCGCGGGTCCAGGAATCGGCGGACACCCTGACTCAGATGGGCGCGGACGTGGTGGTGAGGCGGTATCCGGGGATGGCGCACACGGTCAGTCCGTCGGAGATTGCGGAGGCGCGGAAGATCATTATCAGAGCTCTGCCCGGTGGGACAGGCTAAAGCCTATCCTACCAGGAAGTTACACGGCGGAGATGTTTTTGCGGCCGGATTTGGCGATCCAGTCGCGGAACATGGTGGAGAAGCCCCGGGCTCCCGGATCGGCCTTGAGCTGGTCGATGGTGAAGCGCATTTTGCGGCCCCAATTTTGGTATTGCCAGGTGGTTCCGGGGAGATTCTGCTGCGAGAGTTCCTTGGTGAGATCTTCCTGATTGATGGCGAGAATCTGCGACGGCGTGAGCGCCAGAAAGCCGACGATCGCGTTGTGGAGTTCCCCGGTCAAATCCGGGTATGCCGAGGCTTGGCGGGGCAGGTTATCGGCGAGCAGCCGCAGACCGAATAGCGCGTCCAGCATCTTCTGCTTTTCCTGCTGACGGCTTGCCAGTTGCGCGCCGCGGCCCGCGTCGTCCAGGACACCCGCGGCGTGGCGCGCTTCGATATCGGCGCCCACCCAGAATCCAGCCAGCGTGGGCAGATCGTGCGTGGTCGAAGATACCAGCGCCTGCCTGGGATAGGTGTCGTTGGGACGAAATTCGCCGCGCTCATTCTTCTCGAAGTAGAACAGGCGATAGCTGAGAATGCCGAACCGGGCCAGTGTCTCCCGCACCGCCGGCTCGACGGTCCCGAGATCCTCACCCACCACCACGACGCGATTGCGGAAGCTCTCCAGCGCCAGGATGCGCACGAAATCGTCACGCAGTTCCTTCACGTACGCGCCGGCGGTAGCGTCGCACTGATCGGGGATCCAGTACAGGCGGAACAGACGCATCACATGGTCGATGCGCAGCGCGCCGCCATGCCGGCAATTGCGCCGGATGGAGTCGGCGAACAGGCGGTAGCCATCCTCGCGGTGGCGCTCGGCATTCGGCGGGGGAAAGCCCCAATCCTGGCCGTGCGGCGCGAAATCGTCAGGCGGCGAGCCTACCCGGCAGCCGTTCACGAAGAAGGGCCGGTGCGCCCACAGGTCCGACCCGAAACGATCCGTAGCCAGCGCCAGATCGTGATACAGGCCGATGGAGAGTTTGCGATCGCGCGCGTGGCGCTGTCCCTCGGCGAGCTGCAGGTCGATCTGCCATTGCAGGTACTGATAAAACAGGACGCTGCGCCAATGCTTCTGGCGGAATGACACGGTCTCCGCCGAGTCGGGATCCTGGTAGGGAGCCGGCCAGTCGGGCCAGATCCAGAGGTCGGGATTCTCGCGATGCAGGTGCTCGTCGAGCGCGCAATACAGAGCGAATTTTTCCAGCAAATCGCCTTCGCGCGCCAGGAAGCGGTCGAACTCCCGCGACCGCGCCGATCCGGCTCGCCGCTCGCGCAGAAAACGCGCAAAGCAGACCTTCAGAAAGCGCAGCTTGAGCGCCGCCACGCGTTCGTATTCCACGAATTCGCTGTCGCGCAGGGCGGCGATCTCGGAGGCAATCTCCGGCGATTCGCGCAACGCGCGGGCACGGCCGCAGTTGGCGTAATCCTCCATGCCTTCCACGTCCAGATAGAGGAAGTTCTGATAGAAGATGCAATTCGGCAGGTAGGGGCTGGTGTTGAACGGCCGGCGATTGTGAATGGCGTGCAGAGGATTCAGACCCACGAAACTGGCGCCCAATTCGTCGGCCACCCAATCGATGACATCCAGCAGATCGCGAAAGTCTCCGCATCCCCAGTTGCGCTGGGACCGGACTCCGTAGAGGCTCACCGAGACACCGGCGATGCGTCCGCCGCGGCCGAGGTGCGGATCGCTCCAGGCGCGGTCCGGCGTGACGATGTAGCGAGTGGACGCCGTGGCGTCGCCCACCGTAACCGAGATGTCGTGATACCCCAAGGGGAGGCCGATGGGGAGGCGCGCCGACTTGCGTACCCAGGTGCGGCCGTCCATTTCCAGGTGGCCGGTCTGCGGCAGTTCCCAGAGGTTCAGGTCGAACTGGGCGGTCTCTCCGCTTTCCCGCCGCACGGTGAAATGCGCCCGCTGTCCCATGGATTCCGCCGGAAAACTGAGCGGCACTTCGGCCGACGGAGTTTCGCCCGCGACCACGCACGGGGGCAGCAGCCGCCGCCATTCGCTGCGGGCGCGCTCAGACAGGGAATTTTCCAGTTCCGCCGGAGTGCCGGCTGCCATTCCCTTGGCGGCCAGAATCGTTTGAAGTGCTTCGGTGGTGGTGCGATGGTAACGGCCCCAGATATCCCAGAAGCCTGGCTCGATTCCACACACGGAAGCGGCGCGCTCGAGTTGCTGCTCGAATGATTCGGATGACATGATGCGACGGGTATCTTGATTCTAACGCGGCTATGCGAAAATAAGAGTATATGGACAAGCCTTTTGCGAGCAGCCTTCCGGAGATATTTACGCGCGTCGACGATTACTCCGTCGATAACGCCTCGGCGGCCGCAACGGAGGGATTGATTTTTACAACGCTGGATAAAGCGGTCAACTGGGCCCGCAAGAATTCCATCTGGCCGATGACATTTGGGTTGGCATGCTGCGCCATTGAGATGATGTCGATGAGCGCATCGCGGTTCGATATCGCACGCTTCGGCGCGGAAGTATTCCGCGGGTCGCCTCGCCAGTCGGACTTGATGATCATCGCCGGCCGGGTTTCGCAGAAGATGGCGCCCGTGATTCGCCACCTGTACCAGCAGATGCCCGAGCCGAAGTGGGCGATTTCGATGGGGGCCTGCGCTACTTCCACCGGCGTCTTCAATAACTACGCCATCGTGCCGGTGAATCAGGTGATCCCGATCGACGTGTTTGTGCCGGGATGCCCGCCGCGTCCGGAACAATTGATCTATGCGCTGATGCTGCTGCAGCAGAAGATTCAGGACCAGAGCGGCACGGTGAAGCAAGTTCTGAATATCGGATAACTTTTAAGCGGTCAGAGAGTCTGGGGCTGGCGCCGGGAGTTTCACCGGCTTCCGCGCCGGCGGATGGCCGGCCAGCCAGGATTGAATGGTGGGGAGCGCGGCCAGGGTCGCTGTTTCTCCAGTCTGAATCAGCGCGGGACCGCTGCCGAAAGAGTCCCAAGCCATCCCGCTCACGTCGGGCGTAATCACCAGATTGCTTTCCTGCCGCCAGCCCTGCTCGGTATGAGTCTGCATGATCTGGAAGCAGCGATTGACCACCTGGAACATATTCGTGGGCGGCACCGCGGCGGCCTGTCCCGGCAAATGGACCGAGATCACGTGCGTGGCTCCCATCTGGCGCGCCAGCAGGGCCGGAATCTCCATGCTCATGGCGCCATCCACCAGCAAGCGGCCTTCGTAGCGGAGCGGCTGAAAGAGTCCGGGGTAGGAGCAACTGGCGCGAATGGGCAGGAACACGTCGCCCTGATCGCGGAAGGATACCGATTCGCCGGTACACAGGTCCGTGGCGAGAACACCCAGGTGGAGGCGCATCTCTTCGAAGCGGTAGCTCTTCAGCAGGCGCTCCAGAAAGCGCTTCATGCGCTCGCTCACCACAAAGCCCATGCGGCCCACGCTCCAACGGGCGACGTCGCCGAATCGCATGGCGCATCCGGCCTGCGCGATCTCCGCCGGGGTGGCTCCGCTGGCGTACGCCGCGGCGACAATCGACCCGGCGCTCACGCCGGCGATGCAGTGGATGGGAATCTGGTGGGCTTCGAGCACTTGCAGGACGCCCACATGAGCGATGCCGCGGGCGAAGCCTCCGCCCAGAGCCAGACCGATTCGCGGCGGCGTCGAGGGAGGCGGCGGAACGGCTGTAGCGACTTTGACAAAGCTACGGAGAGCGGAGAAAAAGCGGCGCGTGGCTTTCATTACCCCCTCCTGACGATGGCGAGAACACGGCCATCGTAGAATAGTAAGCTAATGCGAACTACGAGCAAAGGTCTTGCCAGGTTTCAAACCATCTTACTGCTAGTTTGCTTTATTCTGTGTTTGCCCGCGCAGCAGCAGCCGTTTTCCGGTACGCCGGATATCGAACATGCGCTGCGCAAACTGAACGAGCTGGGCACGTTCCTGATGATCGCCGCGCATCCCGACGATGAACGTACGGCGATCCTGGCCTACTTCGCCCGGGGACGCCACATGCGAACGGCATATCTCTCTCTGACTCGCGGCGAAGGCGGGCAGAATCTGATCGGCTCCGAACAGGGTCCGCAACTCGGCCTGATCCGCACCCAGGAATTGCTGGCGGCGCGGCAGATCGATGGGGCGGAACAGTTCTTCACGCGCGCTATCGACTTCGGATTCACCCGCACACCGGAAGAGACGATGCAGAAGTGGGGCCACGACAAAATACTCTCCGACGTGGTCTGGGTGGTCCGCCGCTACCGGCCGGACGTGATCCATTGCAGCTTTTCCGGCACTCCGCGCGATGGACACGGGCAGCATCAGGCCTCGGCCATTCTCTGCCATGAGGTGTTTGAAGCGGCGGCCGACCCCAAGCGATTTCCGGAACAGTTGCGGTACGTACAACCGTGGCAGGCCAAGCGTCTGGTGGAATCCAGCGGCTTCAGCGGCTTCGGCGTGACGATTCCGCCGCAGCCCGGAGTGCCTGTCGGAGGGCCGCCCGCGGGAGTTGTGCAGACGGGCGAGTACAACCCGATTCTGGGCTACTCTTATGACGAACTGGCGGTGCTCAGCCGCAGCATGCATCACAGCCAGGGCACGGGGGCCATGCGTCGTCCCGGTCCCAGCCGCTCCGAATTCGCCATGCTGAAAGGGGCGCCTTCAAAGGACGACATTTTCGAAGGCGTGGACACCACGTGGAATCGTTTGCCCGGCGGCGCGCCCATTGCGAAACTCCTGGATGAGGCCATCCGCACGTTCGACCCGAAGCATCCGGAGATGGTGATTCCGCTGGTGGCCAAGGCGCGTCCACTGATCGCCGCGATTGACGATCCGCTGGCGAAGGTGAAGCTCGTGGAAGCCGACGAAGTGCTGGCGCTGTGTGCGGGAATTTGGGCCGAGGCGCAGGCGGAGAAACCCGAAGTGACGCCGGGCGAGCCGCTCAAGGTCACGACCACCGTTCTCAATCGCTCCAATGCGGATGTCACGTTTGACGGCGCGCGCATGGAGGGCATCTGGAATGAGGAACTCCCCGCGAAGGCCGCCAAGCTGGGCAACAACCAGAGCGCCGTGGTGGATTTCAAACGCGAAGTGCCTCCGGCGCAGCCTTACACACAGCCGTATTGGCTGGTGAAGCCGCCGGAGCACGATGTTTACACGGTGGACAATCAGTTGCTGGTCGGGCAGCCCGACTCGCCTCCCGCGGCGCAGGTGCGACTGCGGTTGACCATTGGCGGCGCGCCGGTGGAACTTGTGCGTCCCGTGCACTATCGGTACGCGACGCCGGCGGAAGGCGAGCGGCATAGGCCGCTGGTCGTGGTGCCGCCGGTGGCCGTCGATCTGCCGGAGACCGTGGCGCTGTTTCCGCAAGCCGCGCCGCGCAAGGTCGAGGTGGCCGTGCACGCCAACGTGCCGAATGCCTCGGGCGAAATTCGCCTGGAATTGCCGGCGGGCTGGAAGGCCGAGCCGGCGTCGCAGCCGTTCCACGTTGCCGGCGCGGGCGAGCAGCAGGCCCTGTCGTTTCAAGTGACGCCTCCCGCGGGAGAGACCACGGCGAAGCTGCACGCGGTCGCCGTGGTGAACGGCAGGACGATCGCTTCGGGCATGCAGGTGATCCTGTATCCGCACATCCCCGCGCAGACACTGTTCCCGCCGGCCGACGTGAAACTGGTGCGCGCCAACGTGAAGGTCACGGCGCACAAGGTGGGCTACATTAGCGGTCCCGGCGATGCGATGCCCGACGCCTTGCGGCAACTCGGACTGGACGTGACGCTGCTGACGCAATCCGACCTGGAGCATGGCGACCTGTCGCGCTTCGACGCCATTGTGGCCGGCGTGCGCGCGTATAACGTACGCGCCGATCTGCGAGCGAACCAGCCGCGCCTGATGGAGTATGTACACAATGGCGGAACGTACCTGGTGCAGTATCAGACGGGCGACGGTCCCGACCCGGCATCGGCTACGCAGACACCCTTCGGCGTGGCGGCGAACCCGGTCACGTCCAACCTGGGACCGTATCCGTTTGTAGTGCCGGCGGGCAACAAATACCGTGTGACGGTGGAAGAAGCGCCAGTCACATTTCCGCATCCCGACAGCCGGCTGCTGCAATTTCCGAATCACATTTCGGAGAAGGATTTCGAAGGTTGGGTGCAGGAGCGGGGCACGTATTTTGCGGCCAAGTGGGATCCGCGATACGAGACGGTGCTGTCGACGCATGACCCGAATGAGCCTGCGCTGGAAGGCGGAGAATTGGTGACGCATTACGGCAAGGGCGTATATATCTTCAGCTCGTACGGCTGGTTCCGGCAATTGCCCGCGGGCGTGCCGGGGGCTTACCGGTTGTTCGCCAATTTGCTGAGCGCCAAGTAGGACCGCAACACCTCGCGCTGCTTTTCTCCGATGGCGCTCCAGTCGAAGTTGCGGCGGGCGTGCAAGGCCGCGGCGTCGGCGAGTTGGGCGCGGCGTTCCGGATCGGCCAGCAGGGTTGCGATCCCTGCGGCGAAGGCCTCAGGCTGGTCGGCCACCCAGACGCTGTGACCGTGGAGCAGGCCGAGTCCCGCGCATCCCGACGTGGTGGAGACCACGGCGCGCCGCATGGCCATGGCTTCGAGCACCTTCACGTTCGTGCCGGCAGACACGGTGGTGGGCACGATGACGAGATTCGATTCCACATAGAGCGGCCGCACATCGGAGATGAATGACAGCATGCATATCCGTTCGTCAGCCGGAGGTTCCGGGGTGTTGGTGAAGGCACGCCAGTAGAGCAGCGGGTCGGCGCCACAGACCACGGTGACACGCATGCGCGGAAATTTCTCGCGCAAGAGCGGCCAAACCTGTTCGGTGAAGAAGCGGTACGCGGCGATGTTGGGAAAGTGGCGGAAGGAGCCGATGAAGAGCAGATTCTCGCCTGCCGTTTCGGGCTCCGGACGGAATCGCTCCAGGTCCACTCCGTTGGCCAGCACTACGCTGTTCACGGCAGGACCGAGCATGGCGGCGTCCTTGTCCGACATCACCATGACGCGTTCGAAGCGGCGGACCATGCGGGTTTCGAAGCGCCGCCAGCGAAAGAAATCCCACCAGGCGGAGAGGCTCCGCTCGCGGCGCGCGATCTGGCCGAAGAGGTCGAACGTGACGTCGTGCTCCACTAGCACGTCGCCGGCGTAGGGTGCGAGTTGCGTGTACTCTACTTGCAGTTTTTGAAAGCCGAAGTCGCGCCGCTGCTCTTCCAAGGCGCGCTGCATGGCCGGCGAACGAAACTCGTGGACCTCGGGCGGCAGCAGACTGCTCCAGCGCGGTTCGCGATAGCGCGGCTTTTCCACCAGCACCACACGCGCGCAGAATTCGAGTACGGGCGCCGTCTCGAGGTCGGCGTTGCCGTCGGTAAATGCGAACAGTTCCACATCGAATTCGCGCGCCATCTCGCGCAGCAGGTTGTAGATGCGGACCGCGCCTCCGTGGGCCAGTGGAAATGGAAAGTAGGGCGAGAGCACGGCCACGCGTTGACGCTCCGCGGAGCAGGTCCGTCCCTCCAGAACCCGGTGGCCCGCCGGACTGGTGGACCGCTCTCGCGGGGGCCATGGCCACCAGCGAGGACGCAGGTAGATGCGGTCTAGAGCCACGCCGCGCCAGAACAGCAACGACGCCAGATTGAAACCAAGATGGTGGCGCTCCAGTCGCGTGTTGTAGGCCAGAATGCGGCGCGGCGCCATGCGGTAGGCCGCGCGCCGAAGCGCGTTCCCTTCCCTGCCCAGCAGCACCGGCGCGAGACCGATGCGGTAAGCCTTCAGCGTGCGGCGCATCTCCGGCCAGTTATCCGGCGTGACGAGGAAGTGGCGGCGATCCGGCACCAGTCCGCGAATCTCATCCACCATGCGGCGGCACAACTCCGCATCGCCCGTGCAGAAGACCGCGACCACCGCCTCCGGATCCTTACCCAACAGGCGGAAGATCCACTGCTTGATGCGCTGCTTCAAGAGCGCAGCCTCGCCAGGCGCAGCACGCCGCAAGCGAACAGCGGTGTAAATGCCGCTGCCGTTGTGAGCGGAGTGTAGCCGTAGAGATCGATGGTCTTGCCAAACACCGCGGAGATCACCACCTGCATGGCCCCGTAGGAAGCCACCAGCATGGAGACGGCGAACGCCGCCCGCTGGCCTCCGAACGCATCCAGCGGCAGGGTGTACATGTTCACGCTGAATGCCGAGACGGCGAAGATGCTGCACGAGATTCCGGCGGTGGCCCATCCGGCGGTGGGAGCGAACGGAATTGCCGCCGTCGCCAGAGAAAGCAACGCGGCCAACAGACAGACTCGAAAACGGGCGGGGATGGGCGCCATTCCGCTGCTCACCAATCGCAGCGAAAGCCAGCCTCCGGTGAAACCGCCCGCCAGCGCGAACAGCGGCGGAATCCAGGCGATCCATGCCGATTGGACGAGCGTCAGATGCCGAACGTCGACGAGGTACGAGGTGGTCCAGTTCGTCCACAGCGAATAGCCGGTCATGCTGAGCGCGTTGGCAGCCACGAAGGCCCACAGGCGGGCGTCGCGCAGCAGGTCCGTTCCGGCGGTGGAAGCCTTAACGGCAGGGGCGGGGCCAGCACGCCGCGCGGTCCAATGCCAGAGGGGAATCCACAAGAGTCCCAACAGACCGGTGGCAACGAAGGCCATGCGCCAGTTGCCGCGCTGTGCGATGTAGACGGCCAGCGGCGGGGCCAGAATCAGTCCCACGCTGATGCCGGCCTGATTCACCGCGTTGCCCAACGCGCGCTCCGCCGGCCGCAGATATTGATGGATCGCCTTGCCGGCCGCGGGCACACCGCCCGCTTCCGCCACGCCCAGCACCGCGCGGCAGCCTACCAGTCCCGCGAGACCGCCGGTGAAGCCCGTGGCAATTCCGGCGGTCGACCAGATTCCGACCGCCAGGCTGATGGCGCGATTCAGGCCGATCCGGTCCGTGAGCATCCCCGCGAGCGGCGCGCTGATGGCGTATGTCAGCGAGAAGGCGGAAAGGATCAGACCATATTGATAGTTGGAGAGATGGAATTCGGCGCACAGCACCGGCTTGAGGGTGGCGAGCGTTTGCCGGTCCAGATAGTTGATGGCGGAGGAGAGCACGAAGACCGCGAGCACCAGCCAGCGGAAGCGTGCAGCGCTAGTGGATGGGGTCACTGGAATTCGATGGTGGCCACTTCGCCCGCGGTCGCGAGGCGGGTATTCGGCTTCGGGAAGTATTCTATGGCAATGTGCCGGGCTTTGCGCTGCGCGCCGCAGCCCAGCGAGAGTTCGCCGGCGCCGCTGATCGAAATTTTGCCGGGGTCGGAGACCAGCAGTTTCACGGTCTTGTGGTCGTCGCTTTCGAGCACCAGGCGCGCTTGTTTGCCCAGGCAATCCACTTGCTTGAGCGTGCCGTGGAATTTGCCTTCGGGATGCGGCCCGTCCCACCAAGGCACGACTTTATCCGGCGGTGAAGGCGGCTTGTCGCTGTATTTGGCCTCCAGCGCGCGGACCTCAGCCAGCGCCTGCCCTTTCAGTTTGGCGATTTCGGCGGCGTCTTCATCGGCTTTGCGCTTCTTTTCGGCGGCCTCGTAATCCAGGCGCTGCTGCTCGATGGCCATGCGCGCGGCGTGCATGCGCTGCCGCTCCGCGGGATCGACGGATGCCTGCTCGCCCTGCGTCCAGGCCTTAGCCGCATCGCCGTAGTTGTGATCGGCAACGTAGGCTTCGGCCAGTTCCTTCCAGTAGGCGGGATTGCGCGGATTGCGCTCCGCGGCGGCTTTCCAGTGCATCAGGCGCTTGGCCGGGTCGGTGTCGCGCTGCGCCATGAGGGCGAAGGGCTCGTCCAACTTGCTGTTGATTCCGGCGGCGCGCAGCAGGGCTTTGTCGGCCTTTTCGGTATCCGGCTCCAGCTTGGCGTACTCAATGAAGCAGCGGGCGTCGGCGCTGCCGGCGTCGATCGAAGCGGAGAAATGCTGGCGGGCTTCGTCCTTGCGGCCGGCGCGGAGAGCGAGGATGCCGAGTCCTTCCTCGGCTTCCGGCACTTTGAGATGGTCCTTGATGAGGCGCTCGTACTCGGCGGCGGAGTTACCCGCCAGCAGGTCGGCACGGGCCAGGCGGACATCGGTATCGGAGACTGGCTTCTCGTAGAAATCCTTCTCGGCCATGGGGCGGCTGTTGAGGGCGGTGGTCTGGAAATTCCCGGCGGCGAGGTGTGCTTTGGCCTGCGCTTCGATATCGGCCGCGGACTTGCCGAAGGCGTTGCGATACGCCGGATCCTCGTCTACGCCCTTGCGCAGATTGTAGAGCAGCACGCGAATCTTGCCGAAGTATTGCGGATCGACCACAAGAAGGTGGATGCGGGCCCAATCCAGGTCGGGATGCGCGGGCGGCGCGCCCACGCTGATGTGGACGCCGTTATTGGTGAAGGTGGAAAAGAATTCGACCAGGCCCCGCTCGAAGCGCGGCGGCATCTGACTGGTATTGGCGCGGAGGAAGAAGCGCGTCAATTCGCGATAGACGTCGGGCGAGATGGGCTGCTTTTCTTCGAGCACGATGGCGTACCGGTCGCGGCCTTCGGTGAGTGGCCCGGGCGAGGTCCAGCCTTTGGAGGATTTGAAGATCAGGATGCGGATGGGGACGGGCGTGGTGAGATCGTTCTCGCCGATGATTTGTCCGAGGCCCGTGCGAAACTCTTCAAAGCGCACGAGTGTTTCGCGCCCGGCGCGCGGTCCGGCGTCGGTGAGAATCTCGTAGGGGCCGGAGGTGTACTTCACCCAGTGGTCCTCGGCACAGAGTAGAAGGGGGAGCGCGCAGATGAGAAGCAGCGGCCGCATGCAACCCCATTATCCCGCGCGAGGCGGCGTTCTGGTAAACTGGGGTTCTGCCTCTGTGGCGCTATCGTCTAACGGTTAGGACAGAGCCCTCTCAAGGCTTAAATACGGGTTCGATTCCCGTTAGCGCTACCAATTCCTTTATAACTTACAGACTTGGCGCAGCCACGCGCAGCCACCAGCAACGCGACAGAAGGATTCATTGAACGTTCTCCTTCCGTTCTTCCGACATGGTCGCCTTGTTCCGCATCAGGTATTCCTCCAGCTTCCGCACCGCCTCCTCGTCCTGGCCGGTGATCATGTGCGCGTAGATCTCTTGCGTGGTCGAATCGAGCTGTGACCAAGGCGTGCCGAGACTGCAGTTAGAGGTACGCCTGCGGCAAGTAGTTCCGACGTGTGAGTATGTCGGAACAGATGGAGCGACCGGGAAGTTTGAAAATCGGTGACGGTTCCAAGCGGCATGCTTGACCATCGCCCCACGAGATTCGTCAGTCCGCGAGCATGTGCAGCACGACAACCGCCAAAACGCCTGCAGATGTCAGTGTCGTCCCGGCAACCAAGAGCGTTGCGAGGGGAGCCGGGATCATAGCGAGCGATGGCCGCGCGGCGTGCGGCTGTTCGAAGTCACGGTTCCAGCTGCGCAGCAACGTCGCGGCGCCGGTGAGCAGCACGGCTAACGGCAGAGCCAGCAGCAACAACCACAGCGCCCACATCCGCGCCGAATACCACATGACGATCCGGTGAGCAAAGCGGGCAAGGTCGTATCGCGGCGCGTCGCCTCCATCCAAGAGGACCGCGGTCAAGAATAACGCGGCAGGAAAGATGAGCAACAGTTGCACCGTCGCGGCCAAGCGGATCAGCGTGCGCATGCTGACTTTATAACACAAAGTACAAAATCCTGCAAGGGCCGTTGCGCCATGAGCGCCAGAGCCGACCAATACGTGGGTGGGCGCTGGCGGACGTCGGTAACGGAGTTCGTAGACAATGCTCTTGTCGCCTATTGTAAAGTTCACGACCTTGTGCGGCTGGGGCCGTTCTCTAACTACGCCTGTACGGACGGAACACGCGTTGCCGCCCCGCGCAAGTAGTCTCGGAATTTACGAGGAAATCCTGCATTATGTTCGGGAACGGATCGGAGAGGCTGAGCGACGGTGAAATTGCATCTGCCCGCGCCGTACAGTGTTATCGCGCAATATCGGAAAACTGCACTGTATACGGACAACACGACCCAGGCTGCGGGACACTGCGTCGGACCTCGCCCATCTAACCGAAGCGTACTGTTCTCAGGTACGACGCTAGGAGCCATCCTGTCGACGCTCTTGGCGTCCACACCCTCGCCGCTCGCGTGTACACTGGGAGCACAATGACACCGGAGCGCCGGCGGCAAGTCGAGGATCTGTTCCACAGGGCGGTGTCCCGGGCGCCGGAAGCGCGTGCCGCGCTGCTCGCTGGGTGCGACCCCGAAGTTCGGCTGGAAGTGGAGAGTTTGCTGGCGCAGGCTTCGGGAGGGGAACTGCTAACTTGCCTGATTGCCCATGTGCCGGAATTGAAAACTGAGAGCATGATCGTTCCAGGAAGTGAACTGGGGCCGTACCGCATCGAGGAGGCAATCGGAAGCGGCGGCATGGGCACGGTATATCGCGCCGTGGACACCCGACTGAAGCGCCGCGTGGCGGTCAAAATCGGGATGGAACGATTCTCGGGACGGTTCGCGCGCGAGGCAAAAGCCATCGCGGCGTTGAATCATCCGCAGATCTGTTCGCTGTACGACATTGGGCCCAACTACCTAGTGATGGAACTGGTAGAGGGTGAGTCCCTTCAGGCGCGTCTCAAGAAAGGGCCGCTTCCTACTGATCAGACGATGCGCTACGGCGCACAAATCGCGGGTGCGCTGGCCGCTGCGCACGCGGCAGGCATCACGCATCGCGATCTCAAACCCGGAAACATCATGCTGGCCAAGATCGGGGTCAAGGTTCTCGATTTCGGCCTCGCCAAAATGGCCAGCGACCAGACGCTTACGGCGCCTTTTACGGTGCTCGGCACGCCTGCCTATATGGCGCCCGAGCAGCGTGCAGGCAAGGAGGCGGATCCCCGCGCCGACATTTACTCCTTGGGCGTGGTGCTGCGCGAAATGGTGACGGGAAGCCGCGACGGAGACGTGAGCGGGCCGCCTCATCTCGTTTACATCATCGAGAACTGTCTCCGCGAGGATCCAGAAGACCGATGGCAATCCGCGCTCGATATCCAGAAGCAGCTCGAGTGGAAGCCGCCCACGGTAGCGTCCTCAACGCGTAGCTTTCGCCCATGGTTCGTGGCGGCGGCTGCCGGCCTGGCGCTCCTCGCGTCCAATATCGCCTGGTATGCAGTCACCCGGTCCACCGTGGAAGCCGAGCCGTCGGAGTTCACCATCTCGCTCGACAAGCAAAGCGGCTCGCTTCCGGTTCCGTCGCCGGATGGCCGCCTGCTGGCATTTCACGGCCTTGATTCCAATGGCCGCGGCGCCATCTGGTTGAGACCGGTGAACGCCGTCAGTTCGCATATCGTCGCTGGAACGGAAGGCGCGGGGAGAGCGCTCTTCTGGTCGCCGCGCGGAGATTGGATTGGTTTTTACGCGGACGGCGCCATGAAGAAGATTAAGGCCGCCGGCGGGGTCCCGTTCACCATCGCGGAAGTGACTGATGTGCAGGACGCCGATTGGAGTCCTCTGGGCGATACCATTTTCCGAACCAGGAACCGCGAAGCGTTGTTGCGCGTCCGTGACTCCGGCGGTACGCCTCAACCGCTGACGCAATTGAACGCCGCGCTGCACGAGAATTCGCACCGCTTCCCGCAATTTCTGTCTGACGGAAAGCGGTTCCTATTCGTGACGCGCTGTTCGGACCGCGCGAATAATGCGCTGTACATCGGCACGTTGGATTCGCCGAAAGTCACGCGCGTCATGGCGGCCCAATCGCGCGTGTTCTATTCGAACGGCACGG
>DASZMZ010000361.1:0-18130 GCA_035551455.1 Candidatus Sulfopaludibacter sp. | reverse complement strand
ATTCTGTTTCAAAATGTTTTGGGAAAAAAAGAGACTAATCGCGATGGTTCCGAGCGAAATCGACCAGGAAAACGGCGCTGAATGGAATAGCGGCGTGGCGAATCGCAGTAAGAGAATCCACGCGATGGTGCTTGCGAGCCCTGTAAAAACAGCCCTGCGGTGCTTGCGCCAGCCGCTGCTCGCGCATATCGCAGCCAGCGCCAGCGCGTATGGAACCGCCGCAATCAGATCGACAACGTAGTGTTCACCGAATCCGATGGTCGCGAGGATAGTGAGCACAAGATAGAGAGCGGCGGCCGCGCGCACCCATCGCGAGAGCGCGCGGCAGCACCAGAAAATCAGCAGCGCGCAGGCCAGGTGCATGGATGGCACGGCATTGCGCGCCGCCTCGCCGAGTGTCACCATGTGCAGGCCCGCTTGGGCCGCGGAAGGCAGGCTGTTCGGAAACGCGCCGCCGAAAACATAGTGCGGTCCGGCCGCCGGCAAGATGTTATAGAGGACGTAGGCAGCCGCGCCGCCGCCGAGGAATGCAGGCAAAACGCGCACGGGAAGCACGCGCTTACCGCTGCGTTGATACGCATACAAGAGGCTCACTGCCAGCGGTAGAGATTCATAAACCAGCGAACAGGAATGCAGCAGCAGGGGCCGGCGCGCCACGAAGTTTCCGATCCACGCGCAGAGCGGCAGTCCGAAGCCGGCATCCGCGGCGTACAGGTAAAGGTCGTACGTTTGCGGATGCAGACGCGTGGTGAGATTCAAGATGTAGGCGATGAACAGCGCGCTATAGCCGAACACGCTGCCGGCGATCAGCGTGTGCAACTTCTCTTGCTGCGCGGTCCCGCGCAAGCGAACCGTCTGCACCGCGAGCACCGCAAGACTGGCCAGTCCGAAGAAAGCTCCGCAGGCAATTGAGCACGGCCAGTTGAATTCGAAGCGGCGGCTGAAGAGCACGAAGCAGGATGTGCCGGCGAGCGCGAGCCCCACGGTCCACCAGCGTTCGGCCGCGCTCGGGTGCGTCCAGAAATGAATCGCAAAGGCGCCAATCAGGCAGTAGGGAAGAAACGGCGTTTCCAGAATCGTGGAGAAGTTGCGGCCCGCCACCAGGTACGCCTGCCCGCAGAGCACCATCACCGCGAGCAATGCAGGCACGAACGCAAGACGGCCGCGCGGGCTGGTGGAGCCGACAATGGCGAGGTTCGCCTGCATGGAAGAATCGAGGGAGCGCACCATTCCCATTCTTATCACGCGCACCGCGGCCCTTCCGCCTGTCAACCGGCCAAACAATCTATATACGAAGGTTATGAAAAACGATGGTCCCGTCCGCGAAAATGCGGCATCGATCCGAAGTGTAACATCGGCCCAACGCCGCCCTCGTCACTGAATCCTTATTTTTCAAAAGGTGAGTAAATGCTATCCTGGATAATCGGAATTTTCGGGGAGTTCATACATGCACAAACGCCTGTTCCACAGGCTTCCAGCGGCCTTTGCCATCCTGCTGGCCATGTTGATTAGTACACCCAAAACTGCGCTTTGCCAGACTGCCGGATCTGCTACGATTACCGGCACTGTGACTGACCCTTCGGGCTCCGTTGTCCCGGCTGCGGCCATCACGATCCACAATACGGATACAGGCATTGAACGCAAAACTGAAACCAGCGACGCGGGCATTTTTACTGCCGCGTTTTTGCAACCTGGCCATTACCAGATTCAAGCTTCGAAGACCGGCTTCACCGCTGTACTGCGTAAGGATCTGACGCTCCAGGTGGGCCAGACCCTCTCCATCGATCTCGCCATGGCCGTACAGAGCACACAAGCCGAGGTTACGGTTACCGGCGAATCTCCGGTGGTCGACACCGAAAAGACTGAGGTTTCCCAGGTGGTCAGCCAGGCGGCGGTGGACAATCTTCCCGTCTCCGGCCGCCGTTGGGATACGTTCGTGCTTCTGACACCGAACGTGACCACGGATGGCACCAGCGGTATGGTGTCGTATCGCGGCATTTCCGGCCTCTACAATTCGAATACAGTGGACGGCGCCAACAACAATCAGGCGCTGTTCTCCGAAGCCCGCGGCCGCGCGGTCAGCGGAGCTTACGTTTACAGCCTGGATTCCATTCGGGAATATCAGGTGAGCGCGAGCAACTACAGCGCGGAACTGGGTCAGGCGGCGGGCGGCGTAGTGAACGCCGTGACGAAGTCCGGCACCAACCAGTTTCATGGCGACCTGTTCTACTACCTGCGGTATCCGACATGGAACGCCCTGGATCCCCTGCCCAAATCGCAGGGTATTTACAGCCAGCCGATTCACCAATGGCAGCAGTTCGGCGTAAGCGTGGGCGGACCGATCATCAAGGACAAGTTGTTCTTCTTCGCCACCTACGACGGTTCCCGCAAAGTCAATCCGGTCACGTATACCAGCACCACGTACAACCCGAGCGTGCGCGCTCTGCCGTGCCCCACTCAGGTGACCGCTGCCCAGTGCTCCAGCGCCAACGCATACCTGTCGGGGCTGCTGGGCACTTTCCCGCGCGCCACCAATCAGGACGTCGCTTTCGCGAAACTGGATTACCAGGTGACCGAGCGCAACCACGTGAGTACCTCGTTCGACTTCATGAACTATCGCGCTCCGAACGCTTACTCCACCGCGCCTTCGTATAACAACGATTCCATTCAGACCAACGGCAGCTACGTTTACCACGAGCGCATCTTTGTCGCCAACTGGGATTCCAGCATCAGCAGCAGCATGGTGAACAACCTGCGCTTCCAGTGGGGCCGCGACCTGGAGGTAGCCGGCGCCAACGCTCCCGCGCCTTACGTCAGCATCGCCAGCGTCACGAACTACGGCGAGTTTTACGCGCTGCCTCGCACGGCTGAACCCGACGAGCATCGCACGCAGATTGCCGATACGCTTTCCAAGGTCCACGGGCGGCACACGTTCAAGACGGGCTTCGATCTCAACGTCATTCACGAAGTGATGATCAACCTGTTCCAGGGGACGGGTCGGTATTCCTACACCGGGACCGCGCAGGCTTCGTTCAACAACTGGGTTCTGGACACGTACGGTATCAACACCGGCGATGGCTTGACCGGCAAACACTACAACAGCTTCACCCAGGTGAATGACCCGATCACGCACGTTGGCAAGGATGATTTCTACGACAACGACGTGGCGGGTTTCTTCGAGGACAGTTGGAAGGCGACTTCCAAACTGACCGTCAACATGGGCCTCCGCTGGGACGTCTTCATGATTCCGCAGCCGCCCCAGCCGAACACTTCGACTCCGCTGAACACTCTCTACACCTCCACCATCAAGATTCCGAAGGACCAGTTCCAGCCGCGTTTGGGTGTGGCTTGGGAAGTGACGCCGCAAACGGTTCTGCGCACGGGCGCTGGTCTGTTCTACGGCAAGACCACCAATTCGACCTTCTACAACACTCGCGTGGAAAACGGCGTATTCCAGCAAACGTTCAACTGTTTGCCGGCCTCTTGCCCGGCCTTGACGTTCCCCAACGTCATCTGGACTCCTCCGGGCGCCGCCATGGTAGCGCCGTTCGCCGGAGCACTGACGCCGGTGGTGAATACTTTCGCGCCGCCCGCCCTCACGCAGGCCAGCCGCGGTCAGTCTCCTGATTTTGTGAATCCGCGCGTCTGGGAAGGCGACGTGACTCTGGAACGTCAACTGCCGGGCGGAATCAGCGGCTCGGTTGCTTACGTTGTGAGCCGCGGTCTGCACCTGCCCATCTTCATTGACGCGAACCTGGCTCCGGCCACTGCCACCAAGTCCTACGATGTTCTGAACTCCACTAACGGGACGGCGCTCACCTACACCGTGCCGTTCTACACCAGCCGTATCGACACCAACACCGGCATCATCAATGTCGCCATCAGCGATGTGAATAGCTGGTACAACTCGATGGTGATCGCAGTTCGCCGCCCCATGAAGCACGGGCTGGAGTTTACGGCCAACTACACGTTGAGCAAGGCGAACGACGGCGGACAGGCGGCTGGTAACTTCGGGACCTTCGCCGGTACCGAAGTTTCGGTTGACCCCATGAATCGCAGGCCGGAGTATGGGGCGAGCGATCTGGATCAGCGCCAGCGCTTCGTCGCCAACGGCGTCTGGATGCCTTCGGCGAAGGCCATCAACAGCAAGCCCGCCAAACTGCTGCTGGACGGGTGGGCGCTCTCGACCATCGTCACTATGTCCACCGGACAGACGGCAGGGGCTTTTATCAGCGGCACGCCGAGCCCCCTGGATGGCGGTCTCACCGCCGGAGACGCCAGCAACGCCAGTCCCAACGCGGGACGCGCAGGCTGGCTGCCCCGCAATCCTTACCGGCTCCCCGGTTATCACAATGTGGATTTCCGCCTGGCGCGTCAATTCGCCTTCAGCGAACGCGTGAAACTGGCGTTGATGGGTGAAGTCTTCAATATCTTCAACCACACCAACGTCTCCAGCGTGAACACCACCGCCTTCAATTACATTGCCGCCGGAGCCAGCAGCGGCGCTTTCACCTGCTCCGGCCATGTCAACGCGTGTCTCGCACCCAACCCCGCGTACCTGGCGCCCACCAACACCAGCAACCTGTTGTGGGGTCCGCGCCAGGTGCAGATCTCGGGACGTTTGACGTTCTAGGACTTCACTGGGCGTTACAGTAGTTCCGGGCCTGTCGAATCCGTTCGGCAGGCCCGAACTGTTTGCGTATGACACGATCCGATTTCATTCGACTGTTGGGGGCCGCCGGCATGGCGGGTATCCTCGATGCTCAGGAGTCGCCGCGGTTTCCGGCGTGGCAGCCGGGCCTCCTGGACATTCATCACATCGCGACCGGCCGCGGCAGTTCGACGTTTCTGCTGCTTCCCGACGGCACCAGCATGATGATCGATGCGGGCGCCACACAGGATTCGCTACAGGTGTCCGCGCCGCCGATGCCCGATTCTTCGCGCCGGCCCGGTCAGTGGATGGCGCGCTATGCGGCGCGCCAGTTGCGCTCGGCGGGCCGCAACGAACTCGATTACCTGCTGGTCTCCCATCTGCATCCCGATCATCTTGGCGACGTGGGACCGGATACGCCGGCTTCCAGCGACTCGACGTACCGCTTGACGGGTGTGTCGGATGTGGATGCGCTGCTGCCGGTGCGCACGCTGATCGACCGCGGATATCCGCAATACGATTACCCTGCGCGATCGACGGCTCCCTTCGCCGTGAACTATTTCAAGTACGTGGAAAGCCGCCGAAAACAGGGGAAGGCAGTCGAGCGTTTCCAGGTAGGGGCGGGCACGCAAATGCGGCTGCTCCGTCAACCGCGGGACTATCCGCAATTCTCCGTGCGCAACATCGCGGCAAATGGCGAGGTGTGGACGGGCAGCGGAGAAACAACACGCCGCCACTTCCCGGACTCGCCGCCGTTACCGCCAACAGAGAACATGTGTTCGGCGGCCATCCGGGTGAGCTACGGAAAGTTCTCCTATTACACGGGCGGCGACCTCACCTGCAGCACGAACGACGGCGAGGCGCCGTGGCGCGACATCGAAACGCCGGTGGCGCGCGCGACCGGCCCGGTGGACGTGGCGGTGGTGAATCATCACGGCTACTACGATGCGGCCGGACCGGAGTTCGTGAAGTTGCTGCGGCCGAAGGTCTTCATCATTCCCACCTGGCACATCAGCCATCCCGATACGATGCAGTTGGAGCGTCTGGAGAGGCACTCACGCCAGATCTACGCCACGAATCTCACGGACATCAGCAAACTGCTGAACGCACGATTGCTGGCCGGACTCGCCAGCGCCGAAGGTCACGTAGTGGTCCGCGTCCATCCCGGAGGCGACCCGTTCGAAGTGATGGTCCTCGATCATACCGACGAGTCCGACCGCGTGAAAATGACTGTCCCCTTTGCAGCCGGGTAGGGAATCCTCAGCGCATCAATTGGCCGCCGTTGACTTCCACGGTCTCGCCCACCATGTAGCTGGCGGCGTTCGATACCAGGAAGGCGATGACCTGGGCGCATTCCATGGGTTGACCGACGCGGCCGAGGGGGATCATCTTGACGAAATTCGTCATCATCTCCGGCGTGGAGAAGACCTCGTGGAAGGGCGTGGCGATCACTCCCGGCGAAAGGGCGTTCACGCGCACGCCGTAGGGCGCCAGTTCTTTGGCCTGCGATTTCGTCATCGTGATGAGCGCCGCTTTGGATGCGGCGTACGGTCCGGCTCCGGGTCCTCCGCCGTTATGCGCGGCAATGGAGACCACGTTGACGATGGCGCCGCGCTTGCGATCCATCATCGACGGCGCCACTTCCTGCGTGCAGCGTACGGCGCTCTTGAGATTGAGATTCATGATCTCATCCCAGCCTTCATCCGTGAGGCCGCGCAAGGGATACCGCTTCACCAGCGAGCCGGCATTATTGACCAGGATATCGATAGGACCCAGTTGGCTCACCGTCTGCTCCACCAGGGGCCGCACTTCGGCCATCTTGCGGAAGTCGGCTTGAATCTTGATGGCCTTACCCCCGGCCGCGCTGATCGCGGCTACCACTGCAGCCGCGCCTTCTTCGTTGTTGTGATAGCCAATGGCCACGCGAGCGCCCAATTCCGCCATGAGGGTTGCGGCCGCTGCGCCGATGCCGCTGGATGCTCCCGTGATGAGGGCAACCTGGCCCGTCAAATCCATATAGTTCTTCATTGCGTCTCCGTTTGAAGTGTTAAGCGCCGGATGGGTCCGCCGAGCTGGAATAGAACAGCGGTAGCCGCTACCGGCAAGAGGCCCGCCAAGACCAGAATCGGTGTGTATGAATGAAAATGATCCACTACAAATCCCGTCCCCTGAATCAACAGCATGGCGCCGATGCCGGCTCCCATGCCGCCCATACCCGTGATCGAGCCGACCGCGTTTTCCGGGAAATAATCGCTGGGCATGGTCTGCACGTTATTGATCCAACTTTGAAAACCGAAGAGCACCACGGCGATTAGCGCCAGTGCGACGGTAGAGCTTTGCGCCGCCGGTGCGAACATGCCCACACACATGCAGAGCATGCCGACCACGATCACCGACTTGCGCGCCCGGTTCACCGTCCAGCCGCGCGAGATCAGATAGCCCGATGCCCAACCTCCGGCCAGACTACCGGCATCGGCCGCCACGAACGGCAGCCAGGCGAAGGCCGCGATCTTGCTCAATGTGAAATGGCGGACGTTGAAGAGGTACAACGGCAGCCACGTGATATACAGCCACCAGACCGGGTCGGCGAAGAAGCGCGCCAGCAGGATGGCCCACGCCTGCGGATGGCGCAGCAACTCGCCCCAGGTGGCGCGCGGCTCCTTCGTTACCGGCCGGTCGGCTTGAATGAGCGCGTACTCTTCGGGAGTGATGAGCGGATGGCGTTCGGGCGGCTGGTAGTATCGCTGCCACAGCGCCAACCAGACGAAGCCCAAACCGCCCATCACCAGGAAGGTGTTCTGCCAGCCCACCACGCGCTGCATCATGATGATGAGCGGGGTTGCGACCACGGACCCGAGCGAGGTCCCGCTATTGAAGATGGCCATGCCGAAGGCGCGCTGGCGTATGGGGAACCACTCGGCAATCACCTTGGCAGCGCCCGGCCAATTGCCGGCCTCTCCCGCGCCGAGTAGGAATCGGAAGCAGTCGAGCGCGAACAGACCGCGCGCGGCGGCATGCGCCATGGAGGCTAGCGACCAGACGACGATGGATACTGTGAAGCCGCGCTTGGTGCCGATGCGGTCGTAGAGCCTGCCGGAAAGCAACTGACTGATGGTATAGGCCGCCAGGAACCACGTGGTAAGTCCGGCGAACTGACTGGCGCTCAGATGCAGGTCGCGCGTGATGACGGGGCCGAGAACGGCGATCACCAGGCGATTCAGAAAGTTGATCAGCGTAGCCAGGAAGATCAGTCCGGCAATCCACCAGCGGAGGCCCGGCACCAGTCGAGCGCTCATGGACCAGTCACCGCCGCGGTCTGCGTAGAGGAGCGAATCACCAGGTGGCAATCGAAGGTGACTTCGCGACGCTCCATCTCCACCTCGCCTTCGATGCGTTCGAGCAGCAACTGCGCGGCGCGTTGTCCCTGCTCGGCAGTGGGCTGCTGCACGGTGGTGAGCGGCGGCGTGGTGAAGGCGGAGAGCGGTACGTTATCGAAGCCCACGATGGCCAGGTCTTCCGGAATGCGCAGGCCGCGGTCGCGCGCGGCGCTGATGGCGCCCATGGCGGTGAAATCGTTGCGGGCGAACAGAGCGGTGGGCCGGCGCGAGAGATCGAGCAGACGCTGGGTGGCGGCGTACCCATCGGCCAGAGTCGAGAAGCCCGGGCCGGAATCGCTGGACGGTCCAGCTACCCACTCTTCGCGCACTTCGAGGCCGTGCTCGTGGAGCGCATCGCAGAAGCCTTCAAAGCGGCGCAAGCGGCGGGCGTGTGCGGCGGAGGCCCCCACGTAGGCGATATGGCGGTGGCCCATGGCAATCAGATGCTGCGCGGCGTCGTACCCGCCGCGCCAGTGATTGGCGGTGACGCGGTCCACCGCCGAAAGTCCGGGCTCGCGTCCCACGGACACGATGGGCATGCCGCGGCGGATGAATCGCTCCAGCGCCTCGTCGCCCTCCTTGGTCTCGAGCGTAGCCACCACAATGCCCGCCACGCGATGATCGAAGAAGGCGCCCAGAGCCGCCTGCTCGCGCTGCACGCTCTGTTCGGTGGTGCAGATGAAGGCCGAGTAGCCGCGCTCCAGCAGCACCTGTTGAATGCTGTCCGCCAGTTCGCCGGAGAAGGGATTCTTGATATCGGGCAGCAGAATCCCCACCACGCGGGTGCTCTGGCTCTTGAGGCTGCGGGCCAGCGCATTGGGATGGTATTCCAGGCGGTCGATGATCAGTTGCACGCGCTTGCGAACCTTGTCGCTCACGTACCCGTTGGAATTGATCACACGCGACACGGTCATCGGCGCCACTTTGGCGATCTTGGCGATATCAGCCAGCGTCGGGTGCGATTGTTTGGCCATCTACTTGGGAAAAGTCACGGCGACGGTCTTGATTTCGTACGGCCCGGCGGGCACGGTGACGCTCATGCCGTCGGCGGCGAGGCCGAGTTCGGCGCCGCGCTTCTCCATGAGGTTGGTCTCAACAGCCGAGGCGGCCTTGCGCGGCAACTGCAGTTTCACACGCGCCGGCTTGCCTTCGAACTCGTAGAAGCGGAAGACCACGCTATCGTCGTCTTCAGCCTTCTTCATGACGGTGAGGATGACGTTGCCCGGCTCCACGCGGGCCCACGAGTGCCTGGCGGGCAGGCTGCCGGCGTGGCCCTGCGTGACGGTGGCGATGAGCGGGTAGTTCAACTCATAGCCCTGGCGCATGGTGTTGCCGGCCTTCCAATCGCCGGCGTGCGCGTAGAGCGCGTAGGTGAACTCGTGAAGGCCCTGATCGGCGATGTGATTATCGGGCGCCGGCATCTGCGGCGAGCGCAGCAGGGAGAGGCGGATCAGGTTGCCCACGGCGTCGTATCCATACTTGCTGGCGTTGAGGAGGCTGAAGCCGTGCGACGCATCGGAGATATCGCCCCAGCGGATGGCCGGCACTTCGAACATGGCCTTCTCTTCGGGCGTATTGCGGGTGGTAGGCCGCTCAATGGTGCCGTACGGAATCTCGAAGGTGGCCTTGGTGGCTTGCACGCTCACGGGGAAGGCGGCCTTCAAGAGCACGTGTTCTTCCTGCCAGTCGACACGGGTGCGGACATCGACGCGCGGCACTCCGGCGTAGACCGTGACGTCCTGCTGGATGACGGAATCGGGCCGGTCGGGATGGTTGGGCGCGCGGAACGTGTGGCTGATGCGGACGACCACGCGATCCGGTCCATTCTCGACGACCTTCACCTCTTTGGGCTGCTTGAGATCCCACTCGTCCTGATCGAAGCGGATCTCCCAGGCGTCCTGCGTGCGAGGCACGTCTTTGAAGGCTTGCAGCAGGTTGCCGCAGCCACCGGCGGCTACGGCGTCCTTACCGTCGGCCTTATTGATCAGGCTGGTGATGCAGCCCGTTTTGGCGTCGATCTTCATTCGCAGAAACTCGTTCTCGACTTCGGTGCCGTTCACCTTGAGCGCCGAAGCGGCCGGCCGCGCGTTAGCCGCCGAGACCACATGCAGCACTTCATATCCCATGGACGGCACGTTCTTCGCGATCGCCTGCACGGTGAGGCGCGGACCATCCGACGAGATCACTTGCGACGGCAGCGGCTGGCCTGAGGAGTCGCGAACTTCCAGATGCTGGCCCGCCGCAGGCGCGTGGACTTCGAAGCTCACAGGCGCGGTGCGGTCCCAGGAGAGCGAGTTGTAGACCACGACGGGAGTGCCCGCTCCGGCGGTGTCGATGCCGGCGCTGAGGTCGTCAAGCGCGCCGTCCAGGATCTTCTCGCTGCGCAGGCTGGCGTCTTCCAGGTTGCGGTCGGCGTCGGCGTAATTGATGCCGATGCCGGAGCCGGGCATGATGTCGTGGAAGTGATCGAAGAGGACGCGCTTCCAGATGGACTCGAACTCCTCGTTGCTGTACGGCCGCTTCGCATTGACGAAAGCCAGCGAGGCGAACTTCTCGGCATTCTGCAGCAGTTCCTCGTTGTGGCGGATGAGGCGCTTGGTCTCCGACTGCGTGGTGTAGCAGCCGCGGTGATACTGAAGGTACATCTCATCCTTCCAGACGGGCACTTGCAAGCCGCCGGTTTTGATCCGCGTTTCCACGTCGTCAAAGAACTGGCGCGCGGTGCTGAAGACCGTCTTCGGATAGGTGGCCGAGGGGCTCTGCATCTTCATGGCTTCGTCCAGCATCTGGCGCGTGGGACCGCCGCCGTGATCGCCCACTCCGTACAGGTGCATGATCTCCGGGAACTTGGTCTGAGCCGAGTAGTCGGCCACGTCCTGCGAGAGGCTCACCGGATTGATGCCGCCCGAATAGCCGTGGGGGAAGTAAGTGAGCACGCGGCTGCCGTCCGGCGATTCCCACCAGAAGAGCTTGTGCGGAAACGCGGTGGTCTCATTCCAGGACATCTTCTGCGTGACGAAGGTATCGAAACCGGACTTCTTATAGATCTGCGGAAGCTGCCAGCTATAGCCGAACGAATCTGGATTCCAACCGATGGTGGTGTCCTTGTCGAAGTACTTCTTGAAGAAGCGCGTGCCCACGAGCAACTGGCGGACGAGCCCTTCGCCGTCCGGCATATTGAGGTCGGGCTCGACCCACATGCCGCCCACCAGCTCCCAGCGGCCCTCTTTGACGCGCTGCTGAATCTCGCGAAACTCGGCCGGGTACTTCTCACGGAGCCAGTCGTAATCCTGCACGCTGGACTGGGCGTAGGTGAAGCCGGGATACTCGCGCATCAGCTGGAGCGCGGTGGTGAAGGTGTCGCGAACGACTTCCACGGTCTCCGTCCAGGGCCAGAGCCAGGCCATATCGATGTGCGAATTGCCCACCAGGCGGATGGTGTATTGGCTGTCCCAATCTTTGATCGGCGCGAGGCCGTGGGCGGCGGCATCGAGCGAGCGTGAGAAGGCGACAGAGTCTCCGCGATCGAGTGCCGGGAGGTCGATCGCTTTGACGGCGTTATCGAGCTGGGGCTGGTGCTCGGCTGCGGCGGCGGGCGAGCCATTGATCAGGTCCTCGGCGGACTGAATCTCACTGCGAAGCACCGCGGGGTCGGTGGACTGGTTGTACTCGACGTGAATCTGCGCGCCCTGGAAGCGGCCCGTCGCCGCATGGAAAGGGACCTTCACGGCGATGACGTACTTCTGACCGGCGGCTGCCCGATTGGTAAGCAGGATGGGGTCGAGCGTGCGGCCTTCGCCCTGGGCCACGAGGCCGCCGTTCACGAAGACGCGGCCATCGTTGGAAAACCGCGGCATCAGTTTGAGGGTCGCGCCGCGAATGTCCATGCCTCCCACTGCTGCCGGCACGGTGAAGGTGGCGCGATACCAGGCCATGCCCGCGGACTGTCCCTGACCCTGCTGGCCGCGGCCTCCGGTGAGGGTGACCTTGGTCCAGGCGGAATCGTCCAGTGACGGGTCCTCGCCATGCGGGATGTCGGCGTGAGCCATCCACTGCGTGAGCGGAATCGCGGACATGGCATCAAGGCGCGCGAGCACCGTCGGGTATTTCTCGGGAGGCCGTACCGGTTGGACATTGCGCTGCGCCAGCGCGCCGGCCACACAAAGGAGACCGCACCAGATCAGGCGAGAAGTCGGCATATATGGTAACGCTACCACAACGGCGGTGGTCGGGTGGCCGCTATTTGCCGATGGCCTGAACGTCGTGGGCTCCGGGGAGCCAGGAATCCCACTGGTGGGCGATGGTCAAGAATGCCTTGAGCGCGTTGGGGAGGTGGGCCGTCTTGCGATGAATGAGGCCGGTCACGGTGAAGAGATGGCGATTCTCGAGGCGGAGCACTTTGAGGCTCCCGCGCTTGACGTCTTCGGACACGCTCCAGAGCGGCAGCAGAGAGATGCCGAGTCCCATCTTCACCAGTTCCTTGATGGAATCGGCCTGATCGTTCTGCATCACCACACGGGGTTCGAAGCCGGTGGAGACGCAGAATTCGCGGATCGCGGCCTCAATCACGACGCTGCGCTGATAGAGGATGAACGGGCGCTGCGAGAGTTCGGCGGCAGGCACGCTTTCCAGATTGGCCGCCGGATCGTTCGGCGACATCACAAACACCATTTCGTAGCGCCACAGCGGATCCTGCACGAGTTCGGCATCGTCCACGGGCAGATTCATGAGCAGCAGGTCGACCTTGCCGGCGTACAGGTCCTCAAAGAGGGACTGGTCGTTGCCGGTGATCAAACGGAGCTCCACATTGGGGTAATGCGCCAGGTAGGCGCGCAAGAGGTGGGGCACAATGGAGACGCTGATGTGCGGACCGCAGCCCAGGTATAGCGACCCGCGCTGGATGCCGCTCAGTTCCCGGACCGCACCCATGGCTTCGTCGTGGACCATGATCAGGCGGCGGCAATAATCGATCATCAGGCGGCCAGCGGGAGTCAGGACGAGTTTGCGGCCGGCGCGTTCGTACAGCTTTTCCCCCACCTCGGTTTCGAGTTGATGGACCTGCGCGAAGACTGCGGGGGGAGACAAATGCAGGCGCTCCGCCGCTTTGCTGAAACTGCCTAACTCTCCGATGGCGATAAGAGAACGCGAGTGCGCTAGCTCCAAAGCAAATCACCCCTGTCGAGGGATTATAGCCAATCGTTCACTTTTTTGAAACAGTTGGGGGTGCTCGGCCAATGTTGAGGGAAGTTTTTAACCGCCGAGGCACCGAGGCGCCGAGTTGAGGAACGAACCCAATTGTTGAGTTTTCTCTTTGGTTTGTTCGGGTTGCGAGGGCCAAAAAGAGGGGCCACGGATTCACGCCGATAAACGCCGATAAGGGCCTAACAGCCCGGGGCAGAAATCTGCAGAGGCGAGCTCTGCTCGCCTGAAACAGACGACGCAAGGCGATCGTCTATTCTACTCGGACTTCAGGAGGGCGGCGTCGGTTACTGGGGGAGTTCGCCGAAGTCGTAGTATTTCTGGGTCACTGCGCCGTCTTTTACGATGACGAGGCGCATTCCGGATTTGCCTCCATCGAGGGGCATACCGACGGGACCGGTCGTGTACATTTCCAGGTCGCCGTCCTTGCCCTCCGAGTTGTGGTGGAGGTGGCCGGCGAAGACCTGCTTGACGCCGTACTGATGGAGGATGGCGAGGTAGTGGGTGCGGGTCTCCTTGGGGATGTTGAAATACTGGTCGGGTTCATCGGCAGTCTTCAGGAAGAAGGGGATGTGCTGGAAGACAATGATCTGTTTGACGCCGGAGCGCTGGGCTTCGGCCAACTGGGTTTTGAACCAGGCCTCCATTTTGGCGGCCTCATCGGGCACATTCTGCACGCCCTTTTCAAGGTTGGAATTGAGGACGATGCCCTCCATCTGGCCGGAGCGGAAGGTATAGTAGTCCGGGCCAAAGCGCTCGCGATAGCGCGCCAAGGTTTCCTTGGTCGGCTCGTTGCCCACGTCATGGTTGCCCGCGACGTTGTAGAGTTTGATGGCGGGATTCAGTTTTGCCGAGATGCGATTGTATTCGGCCGTTTGCGCGTCGTCGCCGGCTGAGTTGATCAGGTCGCCGGTGACCACCACGAAGGCCGGCTTGAGACGGTTGGCGGTGGCGATGGCGAACTCGAAGTTGGCGGTCTCGTGCTCGAAGCCCTTATTCCCCGTAAACATTCCGAACTGCGGGTCGGTCATCTGAATGAACGTTGGCGGCACGGCGACCGGTTGCGGAATCACCACGGGCGGCGGGGTGGTCTGCGCGAGCACGACCGCGGCGAAACCCAGTAACGACAGGATCGATTTCTTCATGGCTTTAAGTTGTATCCCTTGGCCAGCGGACCTGCGCCCGCCAGATATTTTCGCGCGCGCACGATTTCCGCTACCTGTTGGACATGTCCCAGATCGTGCATGGCCCACTCGTGCAGCATTTGATTGAGTGTGATCTCGCCGGCAGACTTGTGGAGGGCCACGCGCTGGCCGTCGCTTTCCGGGAGAGAACGGAGGAACTCCACGTTATTTTCGCGCTGCTCTTCGAAATGGTCGAAGGCGTCTTCGGGGTCGGCGTCGCGATAGAGGTCGAGAAACATTTGCGCGTCGTCCGGCTCAAACTCGGGGCGATCCTCATTCAGGAAACGGTCGAGGCGCGCGCGGTAGCAATGGCCCTCGCTATGCGAGAGGTGGGCCAGCACCTCGGCGACGGAGAAACGGTCGGGGGCCGGCTTCCAGCAGGCGTCTTCGTGGCTGAGATCGCACATCAGACCGCGCAGCAGGTCGGGTGTGGCGTCCAGCATTTCCAGGCACGGCAGTTCTTTTTCTTCTTCTTCCATGCAATCATCCTACGATGTTCTCGCCGCCATCCACCTGGAGGGTGTTGCCGGTGAGCCAATAGGTGGCGGGGTGGCAGAGCGCGGCGATGCAGCGGGCGACGTCCTCGGGAGTGGTGAGACGCTTGTGAGGATTGCGCAGTTTGGCGATCTCCATCAGCTTTTCGAAATTGGGAATCTGGCGCAGCGCGGGGCTATCGGTGACGCCGGCCAGAATGGCGTTGGCCGTGATGCCGGCGGGCGCCAGTTCGAGCGCCAGTTGCCGGATGTGGGATTCCAAGATGGCTTTGGCGGCGCTCACGGGTCCGTAGTTGGGAATGGCTTTGGTGCCGCCGCTACTGGTCATGGCGAAGATGCGCGCGCCCTTATCCAGCATTCCGGCCCAGAGGCATTCCTGCACCCAGTAGATCAGGGAGTGGCCCATCACGTCGGCGGTGAGTTCGATCTGGTGGCGCGCCGCCACTTCCTGGGCGCCGGCCAAGGGTTTGAGAGCGCCGAAGGCGAGGGAGTGCAGCAGGACTCGCAGGGTGCCATCCTGACCCATGCGCGCGGTCATCTGTTCGACGCATTCTTTGCGGCGGCCGTCATCGGCGGCGTTGACGTTGAAGAACTGAACGTCGCGGCCCATGGCCTGAATTTTGGATTGGATCTCGGCGGCGTGCGCGGCCTTTTCGCGGCGGTCCAAGTGAACGCCGAAAATGTTCATACCGGCGCGGGCGAGTTCCAGCGCCGTGGCTTCGCCGAAGCCGCTGCTCGCGCCCAAGATCAGGGCCCAGGGTTGTTTACTCATGGCAGGGTAGTGACTTCAATCTCTCTTTCTTCATTTTCGAGGGCACGCAGGCGAACCTCGGTTCGCTGAGCCGGCATCAATTGGGGGAAGCGCTCGCCCCATTCGATCAGCACCAGTCCGTCTCCATCGAACAATTCCTCGAGCCCGAGCGTGGCCACCTGGCGGGGCTCGTCCAAACGGTACAGATCGATATGATACACGCGTCCGCCGCCGTATTCGTGAATCAGGGTGAATGTGGGACTGGAGACATCGTCGGGCTCGGCGGCTCCGCGGCCTTTGGCGATTCCCTTGGCGAGGGTTGTCTTGCCGGCGCCGAGATTGCCGATCAGCAGTACGACGCCGCTGGGGGGGAATTCTTGCGCCAGTTGTTCACCGAGCGCGATGGTCTCCGCCTCAGTGGCGGTGCGGTACGTCGGCACACGCCTCCATGGCTTTTGGCAGGTAGTGGAGAATGTCTGTGGCGATGAGGCTCTTCTCGCCCAGAGCTTTGGCGCCCAATTCGCCGGCGAGCCCATGCAGGTAGACGGCGGCGGCTACGGCCTGTTCCGGTTGTTTGGGGAACTGGGCGAGGAGGCCGGCGATCAGCCCGGTGAGAATATCGCCTGTGCCGCCGGTGCCCATGGCGGGAGTGCCGGTGGGATTGATCCAGACTTGTCCGTCGGGGAAAGCGATCACGGTGCGGTGACCTTTCAAGACGACGATCATGCGGTGGAACGTGGCGAAACTGTGGGCGGTGTTGACGCGGTCCTGCTGTACTTCGGAGATGGTCTTCTCGGCGAGGCGGGCCATTTCGCCGGGATGCGGCGTGATGATGCGAACGGCTCCGGCAGGCGCGGAAAGACCGGGGACCAGGGCGTCGGCATCGAGGACCAGAGGCTGGGTGCAGGTGGCGTTGAGACTGCGCACGAGTTCGGCGATGGCCGGGTCGCGGCCGAGTCCCGGACCGGCGGCGACGACTGTCTTGCTCTCGGCCAACTGGTCCAGCGGGGCGTTCAGGGCGATGCTGCCGTGTGGAGTTTCGGGCAGCGGTTCGGTCATCAACTCCGGCGTGTGCGCAGCGATGGTTGCGATGGCGCTGGCCGCCGAGGCGACCGTTACCAAACCAGCGCCGGCGCGCAAAGCGCTCAGTCCGCACATGGCGGCGGCTCCGGTTTTACCGCGCGATCCGGCTACGGCAAGGACGTGGCCGAAGGTGCCCTTGTGGCCTTCGTTCGGGCGCGGCCCCATCAGGGTGCGGAACATGGAGGGATCGATGAGGGAGAGCGTGGCCTCTTCCAGGAATTGCGGCGGCGTGCCGATTTGACGCACGATCAGCTCGCCCACGAAATTGCAATTGGGATCCAGCACGTGAGCGACTTTGGGGGCGGTGAAGGTGACGGTGTAATCGGCGGGAGCGAACTCACCGACGGGTTCGCCCGAATCGGTGGGCATGCCGGAGGGAATATCGACGGCCACGACACGGGCCAAGGGAAATCCGGAATTGACGGCGCGAATCGCGTCCAGCATGGGGCCGCGGGCGGGTCCGGTAATTCCGGTGCCCAGGAGCGCGTCGATCACGAGCGTGGCCGTCTGCGCTTCCGGTGGGAGCGCGCGCAGAACGGGACAGCCGCAGGCGGCCAGCATCTGGTAATTCGCCAGCGCCTCTCCGCGCAGTTCCTGGGGGCCGGCCAGCACCACGACATGTAGGGCTTCGGGTGAAAAGCTGGTGTGCAACTGACGCGCGACGGCCATGCCATCGCCGCCGTTGTTGCCCTTGCCGCACAGAACGACAATGCGCTGGGAGGAAAGCGGGGCGAAGCGTTCGGCCAGGAACTCCACCAGGCGAGCGGCCGCGTTCTCCATGAGGATGATGCCGGGGATGCCGGCCTGGATGGTGCGCCGGTCGGCTTCGCGAGCCAGCGCGGCTGTCAACACTTTCATATTCTTCGGGCCACCACCATGGTCATGTCGTCCTGCAGTTCCGTGGAGCCGGTCCATTGAATGACGGATTCCATGGTTCTCGCGATGATTTCGGAAGAGTCGGTGTGGGCGAACTTGGACACGAGATCCTTGAGCCGATCTTCTCCGTACATCTCGCCGTACTCATTTTCGGGTTCGACAATGCCGTCGGTATAGGCTACCAGCATGTCGCCGTGCTCGAGAGTCACGGTCTTCTCTTTGTAATGGGCGAAGGGGAAGGCTCCCACCACTGTGCCGGTGGAATCCAGCATTTCGTAATTGCCGTCGCGCAGCAGCATGGGCGAAAGGTGGCCGGCATTAGTGTAAGTGAGCGAGTGGGTGGGCTCGTCGTACATGGCGAAGTAGAAGGTGGCGTACTTTTCCGGGGACGTGGTGGCGTATAGCTGCTTGTTCAAATTGCCGACCAGTTGCGCGGTGGACAATCCCTTGGAACCGTTGTTGTGCATGCTGCCCAACTGAGTCCGCATGGTGGATTGGATGGCGGCCATGAGGAG
>DASZMZ010000360.1:0-5030 GCA_035551455.1 Candidatus Sulfopaludibacter sp. | reverse complement strand
CTTCGTCGAGACCCTTGAAGTCCTTGTACTTCTGCACCACCTGGTGAATCATGTACATGATCCAGGTGCCGATGGGTTCGACCAGAACCTGCGCGCCTTCCTTCTGCAGGAAGTTGAACATGTTGAAGTTGCCGTCGCCTTCGGTGGTCTGGGCCCAGAATTCGCCGGTGATCTTGACGATGGGCTTCACGCGCAGACGATCGATTTCCACTTCGTTGAACTGATCGCGGCAGCGCTTCAGAGCCGGAACATACTCGTCGCCCTTGAGCTGATTGACGAACTTGCCGACGTATTCGGCGGTATCCGAGAAGCCGCCGAGGTACTTGGACATGCCTTCATCGAGCTTCCACGGACGCTTCTTGCGGAAGACTTCGTGCATGTAGTCCATGGTCTCGTCGAGAATGCGGTCGGTCTCGCCGGCGGTGGCTTCGTACGGCCGGATGGCGTAGGCCACCTCGTTCATCACGTCGCCGCAGTTGAGGGCGTTGAGGATGCCGAGGAAGAAGTCGAGATTCATCTCCATTCCGGCTTCGGCGTCAGACTGGCTGAGTCCGCCGGACTGCTGGAATAGGAGCACGCGGAAGCCATCGAAGCCGCTATTGCGGAGGGCCAGGCGGTACTCGGCTTCGTACATACCGAAGCGGCAGGGTCCGCAGGCACCGGCGGTGAAAAACACATACCGGTCGATGATTTCCTGTTTGGTTAAGCCCTGTTCTTCCAGGCTTTGGAGGTACTGGACCAGATTGCCGACGGTAAAATAGGTCGGGTTGCACTGGCCGTTATTGCCGTATTCCTTGCCGGTCTGGAAGGCTTTTACGTTGGGGGTCGGCACGGCTTCGGCACGGTAGCCCAAGCCTTCGAGCGCACCATGAACCAGCTTTTCATGCTTCCAGGTAAGACCACCGAACAACAGTGTGGTGGTGGCTCTCTGGTCTTTGGTGAAGGGCTTTTCCACCGGCTTTTTAAAGTGGTGGACTTCCTTCCTGGCAAAGCCGGCTTCGCGCTCGAGGCGCTCGCGCTCTTCTCTGAGGCGATCCTGAATTACGTCTTCGACCGAATTACCGATCTGGACCAGGTTCGCGGTAGGCATGGCTTTGGGTTCAACAGGCTGAGTGCTCATAAGTGTGGATCTTTCCCAGTTTGGGTTTATTTTGCAGCTTTAAGCGATTGAAAGACATAGGTATTCATTGAATGGCGACTTTCCTGATGGAATGGGGGATATAAGGGAGTGAGTGGAAGGCAAATCCCATGGGCATGGCGGCCAAAACTGGGCTGGGACGGCTCCCAAGTGCCTTTGTTTGTAATGGTGCGGACATTCCTCTCGTTCCTGGGACTGGTGTACTTTATCGCATTTACCTCGTTTGGAATTCAGGCGCAGGGCTTAGTAGGATCACGCGGGATTTTGCCTGTCGATGAGTTTCTACCGGCTGTCCACCGCCAACTGGGAGCCATCGGATTTTGGGAAGCGCCTACTGTTTTCTGGCTGAACTGCAGTGATGGGGCGCTGCGCGCCGTCTGGATGGTGGGCGCGCTGGCGGCATTGGTATCTATTTTCACTAAGTGGCAGCGGGCGGCTCTGGCGGTGTGCCTGGTGTTATGGCTGTCGGTCTGCACGGCGGGTCAGGATTTCCTTTCGTTTCAGTGGGATGTTCTGCTGTCGGAGGCTGGATTCCTGGCGCTGTTCGCCGATCCGTCGCGGGTGAGCGTGTGGCTGTTCCGGTGGCTGTGCTTCCGCTTGATGTTCTTCAGCGGTGTAGTGAAACTGACGAGCGGCGATCCGGCTTGGCGGAATCTTACGGCGCTGCGGTTTCACTACGAGACGCAGCCATTGCCCACACCGCTTGCCTGGTATTTCCACCAGATGCCCGCGGCTTTTCAAAAGGCGTCCACCGTCTTTACGTTTGTAGTGGAATTGGCGGTCCCGTTCCTATTCTTCGCGCCCAGGCGATGGCGGTATGTGGGCGCGGGACTGACGGCGATGTTACAGGTGTTGATCCTGCTCACTGGTAACTACACGTTCTTCAACTTACTGGCCCTCGGACTCCTGGTATGGATGTTCATCGAGCCGGACGGGTCGAAGGCGAGCCCGGCGTTGTGGGGGGCCGCGGCATTCGTGGGGGTCGTCAGCGGACTGCTTTTCCTGGAACTGTTCGGCGTTGGCGTGCCGCCCGGAGGCGGCGCGGTGCTGCGGTACGCATCGCCTCTGCGCATCGTGAATTCGTACGGACTCTTCGCGGTGATGACCACCGAGCGGCAGGAGATTTCCGTGGAGGGCTCCGACGATGGCGTAAACTGGCGGGCCTACGAATTCCCCTACAAGCCCGGCGACTTGCGGCGGGCGCCGCCGATTGTGGCGCCGCACCAGCCGCGGCTGGACTGGCAGATGTGGTTCGCAGCCCTGGGAACGTATGAGCAGAATCGCTGGTTCGTGAACTTCATGATCCGGCTGCTACAGGGCGAACGGAGCGTGTTGGCGCTGATGGAGTACAACCCGTTTCCGAAAGCGCCGCCAAAATTCGTGCGCGCGCGGTTGTATCTTTACCGCTTCACCAAGCCCGGCGAGCCCGGCTGGTGGACGCGCGAAGATCGCGGCGAGTATTTCCCGCCGGTGAGTTTGAAGTAGTCCCGCTTTACTCGCGCAGCGAAATCACGGGGTCGATGCGCGATGCCGTTACCACGGGCGCCACAGATGCCACCAGGGCCACCAGCACAATCAACGCGAGAACTCCTGCGTAGACGGCGGGATCTCGCGGCGTCACTCCATAGAACTGACTGGTGAGGAGGCGGGACAGGAGTCCGCCGCCGAGCGCTCCGGCCAGGCCGCCGGCGAGTGTCGCGCCAAACGTCTGCCGCAGGACGAGCCAGGTCACGTCGGCCGCGGAGGCACCCAGCGCCATACGGACTCCGATCTCGCGCTTCCGCTGCGCCACGCCGTACGATGCGACACCGTAGATCCCCAGCGTCGCCAGCAACACGGCCAAGCCTGCGAAGGCGAGCAGCAGTCCGCGGGTAAAGCGCTGCAGGGCGGTGCGCAGATCTTCCGCCGCGCGTACCGTGTCCACTGACACCAGGCGGACATCGGGCTCGGCACGCTTCAGAGCGTCGCGAACGGCCGCGACCGTGGAGCCGGATGCGCCGGCCAGGCGGACCAGGAGAGTTCCGTGCGAGTTGATCCCATCGTCGAGCCAATAGATTTCGGGCACGCTCTTCGATACGGGGCCTTGCAGCCGCGTGTTGCCCACCACGCCGACAATTTCGCGAACGCCACCTTGGTCGATCATTTGTCCCACTGGATTCTCACCCGGAAAGAAGCGGCGGGCGAATTCCTCGTTGACGATGGCTTCTTCCTTGCCTGCGACGTGGTCCTGGAAAAATCGCCCGGCGCGAAGGGGGATGCGCAGCGTCTCCAAGAGCCCCGGCGTCACGGACGTTGCGGCGATTAGGGGCAGCGTGGGCGGATTGGGTCGTCCGGGCAACGAGACGGGAGGCAGCATGCCGTTTCCTCCCACTCCGAAGGGCGAAGCAAAGCCGGCGGACACGTAGCCGGGCAGGCTCTTCACGGCCTCCAGAATGTGGCGGTCGGCCGCCTCGACCGCTTCAGGCTTTTGAAAGCGGAAGGGAGAGAGGCTGAAATCGACGGCGATCACGTTGTCGGGTTCGTAGCCGAGCTGCACTTGAGTGAGATTGCGCAAGGTCTGGATCATCAAGCCCGCGCCCATCAGCAGAATCGAAGCCATGGCCACTTCGAGTGCGATCAGACCCCAGCCGAGCCGCTGCCGGTTGCGGCTATTGCCGCCACGTCCGGCCGATTGCATGGCTTCGATGACATTGGTGCGCGCCGACGCGGCCGGAATCAATCCCAGCAAAAGCAGCGTGGCCGCCGTGATGGCGAGCGCGTATAGGAAGGCGCCGCTATCGACGTGAATCGTGGCGGCTCGCGGCAGCAGGCGAGGCTGCGCGGCGAGGGCCCACTGGACCGCCCAGGAAGAGAACAACATTCCCAACCCGCCACCGGCAATAGCAATCAGCAGACTTTCGGCGAACAGCAGCCGCAGAAGGCGCAGACGGTCGGCGCCCAATGCCAGCCTCACCGCGATTTCGCGGCCGCGGCTCATCGTGCGCGCCATCAACAGGTGAATCACGTTGCTGCAGGCAATCAGCAGAACGAAAGCCACCGCGGCAAAGAGCAGCAGCAGCGGCGTGCGCACCGTGCCGGTGTAGTACTCGATGAGCGATTCGGGGACGGCCCGGACGGCCTTGTTGGTGCCGGGGTATTGGATTTCCAGATCGCGCGAAACCGAGTCCAGCCGGGCGCGCGCCTGCTGCAGAGTCACGCCCGGCTTCAACCGGCCTATGCCGCTGAACCAGTGATTGCCGCGATCGGCATCCACGGGCCCCCAGAAGCGATTGAGGGGCAGCCAGAGATCGCGATTGTCGTAGCGGAAGCCGGGCGGCAAGACGCCGACGATCACCACGGAGTCGGCCTGTTTACCCTCGAAGGCCACGAGCGCGCGCAGGCTGCGGCCCAGCACGTTCGGGTCGCGGCCAAAATATCGCTCCCAGGCACGGTCCGTGATGACGGCCGCGGCGGCGCCTCCGGGCGAATCCTCTTCCGCGGTGAAGAGACGACCCAGCACGGGCTGGACGCGCAGAATGGAGAACAGGTTGGCATGGGCGAATCCCGCAGCCAGATTCTCGGTGGACTCAGTCAGTCGCACGGTCACCATGGGAAAAGGGCGCTCCAGGGCGATGTCTTCGAAAACGCCGCTGCGGGCCTTCCAATCCTCGGAATTCGGGTAGGAACAGTTGAGCAGCCCGGAAGCGGACGACTCGTTGAACTTCACCAGACGATCCGGTTCGGCGTAGGGAAGCGGCTTCCACAGGACGCCGTCGGCGATGGTATACATCGCGACATTGATGCCGATGCCCAACGCCACCGTCAGGATTGCGAGCAGTGCGAAAGCGGGCCGGTTCCGCAAGGAACGGAGAGCGAATCGCAAATCGTGCCACATGCCCCGATTGGACGGCGA